>JASFMF010000026.1:0-9508 GCA_050117705.1 Phycisphaerales bacterium | reverse complement strand
GGATACATTTCTTATATTTTTTATAGATGGAGTTCTCGAAAGCGTATATTCGAAAACCCTATAATAAATGATCAATTTTTATAAAATGTGGAGAGTAAGATAACAATGATGGAAGATAATAATGCCCCGGTGAAAATGGTTAAACACTTTAGAATGCACATTGATACAGGTGATATTTACGCTATTGAGCAGCTGCCGAATGTCGGCATGGTCGGTTGTTGCGGCCCCCTGGTAGAGGATGAATTGAAGAGCTTAAACAGCTACGAATACAACCACAGGAGAAACCGCTGGGTGCGCAATAACAAAGACCGACTAATTTTATGGTTCCCCGACAGAAAATGTAAGAAACTCATGGATTGTTGATTAAAGCCGCGTAGTCCTTAAAGCAGAAAAATTCAATCGCGTAATCCAAGTGTGGTAGAGCTTTTGTATTATCACCTTTACTTCAACTGAGCTTAGTAAGCAATCTGTTGTTAAATGCAGGTTTTGTTAATACTGCCTAAGCTTATCAGGAGCTATAAAAGAAAAAGGCTGTGAGCGAAACCACCCACAGCCTTGTGTTAGACATTAAATTTTCCCGCAGGATTACTGACAGTTCTCAAGCCAGTCTTCTGTAAGGTCCCAAAGATCGTAAGAGTTGATAACTCCGTCGCCATTGTAATCATAGCATATAGAGAAGCTCTTATCCGGCGTAAAGTAGTAATCTTCGGTCTCGCCGACTTCATATCCGTCGTCCGGTCCCGAGCCGCCGTTGCCTCTCATTCCGGGGTCACTGCCGCCCGTCCAGGGTTGTTCGGATAAAGTTATCCTCATCCAGGTTTGCTCTATTCCGCCGGTCGGATGCCACGACAGGAACGCCGGTGTGGTAATTTGATTCAGGCCGACAGGCAGGTTATACAGATACTGATTTTGTACAATCCACTCTGTTACGAGTCCCTTAGCGGAGCTTAGGATTGGATCGGTCGTAGTGTCGTCATCCCAGTCACCGTCACGGTTCCAGTCGCACCAGACGTTTACCCAAAGTCCGGTATCGGGGGCGATAACGTTAACTGTATAGTCGAACGTGGTCCAGTGCCCATGAGGCATACTGATTGGGAAGGTAACTCCGTCGTCACCCTTGTCTTTGTCCGGGGTATTGGACGGGGGATGAATATTATTAGCACCATCCTGGTCCAAACCAATGTCGGCTTCGTTTTCATTGGTAATGATTTTGCCAAGGTGAGCTACAGCTACCGGGTTCAGGTGAATAGGTCCGTGAGGTCCGGTACCACTGCCGTCGTTGTAAACGGTCGGATAGTACGCTCTTACTCCCGAAGGTCCTCCCTTGGGATATGCGGTCATATTTCTGCTGTGATTGTTAGAGCTGTCTGGTGCGTCACCAAGGTCTGATTCTATTGGTTCTTCACCCTCGCAGCTGATGCTTATTACTCCGTTCCCTGTATTGGTACCGAATCCACCTACTTCGATGAGATACTGTTGACCTGCAATTGCTTCGAATGTAAGCTCGGATTGCCAGCCGCAGAAATCATCGTTACATCCGATTAGGTCACCGGAACTCGGAGGACAACCATCTTTCTCATAGACGGCTAACTTAGTATCATACTCGCTGCCACACAAACTGACGGTAACTTCACCGGTGCATGAAGCTGTATAGACATACCAAATATTGGGACTGTTCATGCAGTGACCTGAACCATCAAATGTTGCTTCAACTGTGCTGAATGGTTTATCTGTTACATCGCCTATTGGCGTTGCCTGACTGCAATTGTCATTTGGCACGCCCGGCTCAGCTCCCTCGGAACTTACATTTAATATGCCTTCACCGTAGTCGGTGTCGGTCCATCCACCAATCTCAATCAGGTAGTTGTTGCCAGCTATCGCCTCGAATGTAATCTCGGATTGCCTGCCGCACGCATCGTCGTTACATCCGATCAGGTCGCTTGGCGACGGGCTGCAGCCGCAGCCGTCGTAAATGGCGAGCTTGGTATCAAAGCTGCTGCCGCACAGGCTTACTGTAGCTTCGCCTGTTGTCGGGGCTGAATAGCAGTACCAGATGTTTTTGCTGGTCATACAGTAGCCGGGACCGTCGAATTGTGCTTCTGTTGTGTCAAACGGCAGGTTCGCAACATTGCCGATATGAGTCGCGTTTTCACAATCATCGTTAACGAGCTCTTCCGGCGGCTCAATGCCGTCGCAACTAATGGTTAATATACCCTCACCGGACGCCCCGGTATAACTTCCGACCTCAATCAGATAACTTTCGCCGGCGATTGCAGCGAAAGTAAGCATAGATTGACGATTGCAGCTGTCATCGTCGCAACTAATTAGGCGGCTGTAGTTCGGGTAGCTGCTACAACTGTCATAAAGGCCAAGCATAGTGTCGAAGCTGCTGCCACAGAGGCTGACGGTAACATTACATGTGTAGGGAGCTGTATAACAATACCAGATGTTTGGACCGGATGAGCAGTGACCGGCGCCGTCGAACGTCGCACAGCTGGTATCAAAAGATAATCCGGATACATTACCGACAGAAGCTGCGTTGGACCAGTCATCGTTGGATGGTGGCTCAGCCCCGCTGTCACAGGATATGGTTAATAAACCTTCCCCGAATGCTGAACTAAAGCCAGCAATTTCGATGAGGTACTTATAGCCGGCAATAACGGGGAACCTGGTCTCTGATTGCCTTCCGCAATAATCGTCGTTGCATCTGAGAAGGTTGCTCGATGATGGTTCGGTGCTACATTCCTCGTAGACGGCGAGTTTGGTATCGAAGCTGCTGCCACAAAGGCTGACGGTAGCACAGCCGGTACATGTGGCGGTATAACAATACCAGATGTTCCTGCTGATATTGTCGGTACACACGCCGGGGCCGTCGGGCGTTGCTTCGGTTGTATCGAAGGCCAGATCCGTTACGTTGCCGACGGCTTGGGCATCTTCATAGTCGTTATTGGCTGGTGGGGCGCCATAGACGACGGCTGTCTGTGTGACGCCGAACAGTAATGCCAGCACAAAAATTAATGATGCCTTTGTTTTACTTTTCATTTTTTGAGTCCTCCTGGAAAAGGGTAATAATGTGTTCAATGTGGAATGTTTTTTTAAACATATACTATTTATTGCGCATACCATACTATAGTTAAGTGCCATGGTTGCTGTCAAACGTAACAGCCATTTAGCAAAAAAAGCTTTAAAAGTAGAAAAAAGTTAGAGACACTCCTCACTAAGTCCATTATCTACAAGAAATAAGATACCATATTTTTGCCCCAAAATCAAGGGAAAATTCCCAAACGGCCTGTTTTTTTTCACTTACAGGGGGGATTCATTTAGTAACTTTATTTCTCATAAGCAGATATACAAAAAAATCTGACAAACTCACTTTTTCTTCCGGTAGATTTTTTGTGGGTCATAGGCCTTATCGGCTATGAACACCAGTTTTTTGCCAGATTCCTTCTCTAATGCACGGTAAAAGCACGACCGATAACCTACGTGGCATTGTCCGGCGTCGACGGTTACTTTAAGAATCAGGCAGTCCTGGTCGCAGTCTATAAGTATTTGTTCTACCTTCTGACAGTGCCCGCTCTCCTGACCTTTCTTCCACAATTCCTGTCTGGACCTGCTGAAGTATGTGGCATAGCCGGTTTGAATTGTCAAATCCAGAGCCTCTTGGTTCATAAATGCCACCATCAGGATTTGACCGGTTTGGTTGTCCTGCGCTATAGCTGTTATCAGGCCGTTATCATCGAATTTCGGATTAAATTCCAGGCCTTCCTCAATGTTTTGTTTTGTTGCCACGTATATGGTCTCCTAATTTGCTGTTTTTAGTGTCTTGCCAGGATAAGTTTTACCAGTTATCATCTTCAAAAACAAGTTTTTTAAGGATATATAAGTTGTCAGACGAGGCTAAATCGAGAAAGAGTAAGTCTATATTCCTTTTTTTTCGAATTGCTGTTGTTACAGGTGGCGTTATTTGGGCAGCGTCTCGAATCGGCCAGGAGCAAAGATGGGATATTTTCGTAGAACATTTCCGCCGAATGAATATATGGGTTTTTGCCGGTATCCTTTGTATTTTTACTTTCAGTCATGCAATAGTAGGCTTGCGTTGGTGGCTGCTGCTTAAAACTCAATCTATCTTCATAGGTTTTTGGCCTGCTATCAAACTCTACTTTTTAGGCTGGTTTTATAACATTTGTATGCCCGG
This sequence comes from Phycisphaerales bacterium, assembly GCA_050117705.1. Classification (GTDB taxonomy): domain Bacteria; phylum Planctomycetota; class Phycisphaerae; order Sedimentisphaerales; family Anaerobacaceae; genus NIOZ-UU13. The sequence continues at coordinate 5,313 of JASFMF010000026.1, read as the reverse complement.
TTCAGTTGGAGGAGACTTGCTTCGTGCCTGGTATGTTACAAAGCATACCGATAAAAAGTTCGAGGCGGCACTGAGTGTTTTCATTGACCGGATCGTCGGCTTGTTAAGTACACTTGTAATTGCATTATTTTTCTACGCGTTTTTCCTGCATGGCCGGGCTGATGCGGTTAAATTTAAGGGCAGTAGCAGTTTTTTGGGGGCTTTGTACGAATATAAACATATTGTTTTGGGGCTGTTCGGATTATTGGCAGTGGTTTTTTGTGGATTCTTATTGCACGAACGCGGCCGGATATTTATGAGAAAGATTTGGTCGAATATCAGAGTTAACAGTATCAAAACCATTGAAAAGCTTAGAAATGCGGTCAGGATTTATTGTAGAAATCCCCTCGTAATCCTCGCGGTGTTTGGATTAACGGTTTTTCTCCAAATTATGGTAATTACCGCTTTCTGGATTCTTGGGATTAACATGGGTATTAACGTCAGTATCAAGTATTACTATGTGTTCTTTACATTGGCCTGGGTAGTGGGAACAATCCCCATCAGCATCGGTGGTGCGGTAGTAGTCGAGGGTTTCTTAGTCATTTTGTTTACTCAAATTGCCGGCCTTGAGGAACCAGCAGCCTGGGCAATAGCTTTATCCCAGCGGGCGGTATGGATTATTACCTCACTGCCAGGGGCAGTCATACATTTAATTGGTGCCCATTTGCCTACAGGGCCTGAAAACAAGAGTCTTTAGTTGCTCCGAAACACTTTTTTGTTGACTATAATGGACCTGCAAATTAAATTATGGTGTTCTGGATAAAAAACCTTACTGTGCAAGACATTGGTTTAGAAAAACTGGCAAATTGAAAGTTGATTAGGTGTTGTTCCTGAGTTAATATCCGATGGCGGGACGATTTAAAACTTATTTTTTACGTGGATTAGCAGTTCTGCTGCCAACGATTGTTACTATCGGGATATTTGTCTGGGGGTACACGTGGATTCAGGATAATATTAGCCGGCACATCGCATCCGGTTTGAATTGGCTGATAACATCCATTGCCGGCGAGGCTTTTGTTAAGGAGCACCTGGACGGAACGGCGATGAATGTGGCTTTGTCCGCAGCCGGTTTTCTTGTTGCGCTTTTGGTCGTCTTTATAGTTGGGGCGCTCTTGGCCAGCGTTGTGGGCAGGTCGCTCTGGCATATGGTTGAAAAGTTCATAATGAATACACCTTTTTTGAGACAGGTCTATCCTTATGTAAAACAGGTTACCGATTTTTTTCTCACTCGGGAAGAAAAAAAGGATATGTTCTCAAGGGTTGTTGCGGTTGAGTATCCACGCAAAGGGATTTGGTCTGTTGGTTTTGTTACCGGCTCCGGGATTCCAAAAGTTGTAGACAGCGTCAAAAGGGAATTTCTTACCGTTCTTATACCGACTTCACCGACACCCTTCACCGGTTTTGTAATTATGGTCCCTAAAAAAAGTACCATTGATTTGGATATGACGATTGAGCAGGCGTTAAGATTTACCGTTAGTGGTGGGGTGATTGCTCCGGGTCAGAACCAGAATGTGCCTGCATTGCCGGGTTCTGTTTCGGATGAAAAGAAATAGAAATGGATTTGTAAAAAATAGTTAAGGAGAATAATCTTGCTTTTTACAATCAGTGGTAAGCATATCGAAATAACAGAAGCTATCAGAAAACACGCGGAAGAAAAAACATCCAAGCTTCCAAAGTACTACAATAGTATCAATCAGGTGGAGGTAATCGTAGATGGAAATCAAGGCGGTGGTACCAGCGTTGAGGTAATTGCAAGGGCCGAACACAGCAAAGTTTTCATTGGTACCGAAAGAGGAGAAGATACTTATCGCTGCATTGATATGGCCGTCCATAAGATTGAACGACAGCTCAGGAGAACAAAAAGCAAGGAACGTGATAATAAACGCTCCGGTAGTACCGAACTCATATAGATAGTTTTTTTCTGACGTGCGTTTAAATTGGTCAATCAGGTTTTTATGATTAATTCTGGGCAGAAAAAATGAAATTTGCAGATTTTATCTGTTTTGAAGCAATGATTCCTCAATTGCAGGCTAATGACCGTGATGGTGCGATAACGGAGCTCGCTGAGTCACTTAGTAAAGCCGGCAAGCTTGCAAAGAACAAGTGGAAGGAGATTGCCAAGGCAGTCATAAAAAGAGAGAACGAAGCAAGTACCGGTATGGGCAGAGGCGTCGCCGTGCCTCATGTCAAGCACAAGGTCGTCAAGGACGTAGTTGCTGTGATTGGACTCAGCGGTACCGGTATTGATTTTTCCGCTCTGGATAAACAACCTGTTTATTCGGTAATACTCTTAGTTAGTCCTGTAGATAATCCGGACAGACATTTACAGGCGATGGAGAATATTTTTAAGCACTTGCAGCAGGAGAAATTTCGTAAATTTCTCAGGCAGTGCCATAGCTCGGCGCAGATTGAAGATCTTCTCAGGGAGGCTGATGAAAATTCGTCTTTGTAATAAACAGAAACGTAAATAATTTGATAGAAGGCGAACGCTCAGGATCCTAAGATGCAGGCAGAGCAGAATTCACTGGGAAAGGCAGCTGTCGAAACAGAGGTCGAAATTAAAAACGAATACGGCCTTCATATGCATCCTGCTATGCAGTTTGTTGATATTGCAAGTCAGTTTAAAAGTGATATTACTGTCAGCAACGACAAGATTGATGTCGATGGTAAAAGTATAATGCAGATGAGTTTATTAACTGCAGGCTACGGCACTAAACTAAAAATCAAGGCCGAAGGCCCGGATGCTGAACAAGTAGTGAATGCTCTTCGAGAACTTGTGGAAGTTAAAATGTTTGGTGAGCCGGCGCCGGGAGATGAAAACCAGAAAACCTGAGCTGCCGTATCTTATCATTTACGTTTTTGAAATTCTGTGCAATTTTTTCCACTCTTTGAATTTAATTTGGTTTTGGTAAAAGTTTGTAATGGAGATAAAAAAAGGTATAGCTGTTTCGCCGGGCATTTCTATCGCCAAAGCACTGATCATCGATTCCGAGGATTATCGGATTCCTCGTCGTCCAATCGAGCCTTCTCAACGAATGATAGAAATTCAGCGAGTGAGAAATGCCTTCAAGGATGCTATCAAAGAATTAACCCGGCTTGAAGCGGCGCGGGACCAGACTGCGGGAAGAAAAGTAAAAGATATCTTCGCGGTGCATTTACGTTTTCTGCACGACAGAAGCCTCCGGAAGAAAATAACAGATGTAGTTCAAGCTGATTTGGTAACGGCCGAATATGCCGTTTCAACCGTACTTCGTGATATTGCTTCGCAATTCAGCAAAGCGAAAGATGCTTATATCAGTGAACGTGCGGCCGATATCTATGATATTGAAAGAAGATTGCTGAAACAGCTTCTTGGTAAGAAACGCGAGAATGTAGAGCATTTGACCGAGGAAGTGACAATTGTTGCTCGTGAATTGAGCCCTATTCAAACCGCGGGATTTAACAGAAAGTTTGTAAAAGGCATTGCCAGCGACGCCGGCGGAAGAACCAGCCATGCCGCTATTGTTGCTCGCTCTTTGGGTATCCCTGCTGTTGTGGCACTCGAAGACCTTACCGAGCACGTCAGAGGAGGGGACAGCGTCATTATTGACGGTAATCGCGGGATAGTCGTTATAAATCCGGACGAACAAACCATCCGGCAATACCAGGGTTACTCCAAAGAGTATGCAGAGCTTGAGCATAAGCTCGATGCGATAAGAGAAAAGCCTGCCGTGACACGTGATAATGTGAGAATTACTTTGCTCGGTAATATAGAATTTCCGGATGAGGCAAAGGCGGTTCTACAAAAAGGTGGCGAAGGTATAGGATTATACCGAACGGAGTTTTTGTATCTTAAGAGGATAGCCGAGCCGGAAGAGGAAGACCATTATAAGGCCTATGCAGAGACTGTTCGGGTTTTTGCCGACAGGCCTGTGATAATAAGAACTATGGACCTTGGGGCGGATAAATATACGCAAAGCAGACGTTTCGCGCCGGAGCCGAATCCCTTTTTAGGGCTTAGGTCAATCAGATTTTGCCTGCAAAATCTTCCATTGTTCAAGACTCAGTTGCGTGCGATTTTGAGGGCCTCGGTTCTCGGTAATGTCAAGATTATGTTTCCGCTGATTACAAATCTGCAGGAGCTGATGCAGGCAAAAATGATTTTGCGGGATGTTATGGAAGACCTCGACGAAGATTCCATTGCGTACAACAGGGACATTAAAATAGGCATTATGATTGAGACACCATCGGCTGCGTTGACCGCCTTCTCACTTGCCAGAGATGTCGATTTTTTCAGCATAGGAACAAATGACCTTACTCAATATACATTAGCTGTTGACAGGGGCAATGAATTTGTCTCTACGTTGTATTCCTCGGTTGACCCCGCCGTCCTTCGCCTGATAAGAACGGTCATTCAGGATGCACACAAAGCGCAGATAGACCTTAGCCTTTGCGGCGAGATGGCTTCTGAGCCTGAGTATATTATGCTCTTGCTGGGAATTGGAATTAGAACACTTTCACTTGCTCATCCGATGTTACCGGAAATAAAGCAGATTATCCGCTCGGTTACTATTGAAGACTGCAACAAGGTGGCAAGAAAGGTACTCGGTATGAATTCTGAAAGGCAGATTTCGGCATACTTGCGTGACTCCGCAAGAAAGATTTTAGCGGAAGCATTTTAGCTGGCCTTTTGGTATTACAACTTTTTAAAAAACAACGCCTTATTAACCGTATAGCTTTTTTGTAATCTCAGCTACGTGCTTGCCCTGGAACTTTGCGATAGCCAGTTCATTCTCTGTGGGTTGACGAGACCCATCGGCGCCGGCAAGAGTTGTCGCTCCGTAAGGTGTTCCGCCTGTGATTTCATCCATATTCAGCAGTCTCTGCTCGGAATAGGGAGTACCTACGATAATCATTCCGTGATGGAGCAGAGTCGAGTGAAAGCTGGTGATTGTTGTCTCCTGCCCTCCATGCTGAGTTCCTGTACTTGCGAAAACACTGCCGACTTTACCGATGAGAGCGCCCTTAAACCACAGTGAACCCGTCTGGTCAAGAAAGTTACGCATTTGTGCGCACATATTGCCGAATCGAGTCGGCGTTCCGAATATAATCGCGTCGGCATCGGCCAGCGTTTCCGGCTTTGCAATCGGAATATCTGCAAAAGCCTCCCGAGCTGCTTTAGCCCCGCTTTTTTCCAGAGCTTCATCGGGCATTAGTTCCGGCACCTGATAAATTGTTACTTCCGTTCCGGAAACTTCACGTGCCCCTTCGGCCACGGCCTCGGCTAATTTATAA
>JASFMF010000025.1:0-9526 GCA_050117705.1 Phycisphaerales bacterium | reverse complement strand
CGAGTCAAGGGTTTTATTCCTATTATTTATATTGCCTATGCACGTGAGTTTTACATAGAGAATGAGGTTTATTTCAGAGGCCAAGTGTTGTTTTATCGTCGAAATTGACTTTTAAATCTGACTCGGATGATGTGTTTTGATTTCTCAATTTCTACAAGAGAGTCATCGGCTCACTGTCTCGACTGTGCCTGCGGTAAATTGTAATTCCCTTACAGCCGAGTTGATAGGCTAATTTATAGGCCTTATCAACAGCGGTTACTGTGGTTTTTTCACTGAAATTTATGGTTTTACTCACTGCTGCATCGCAGTGTTGCTGGAAAGCCGCCTGCATGCGGATGTGCCATTGCGGCTTGATATCATAGGCGAATTTAAAAACTTTGCGAATCTTTTGCGGGATATAGTCGATTCCCTGAATGCTGCCGGTTTTGGCAATTTGGTTTTCCAGTTTTTTGCTGTAAAAGCCGTGTTTGTCCGCTATCTGTTTGAAAATCGGATTTACCTGCAGCATTTTCGAACCATCCAAGACCTGATGTACGAACACAGGTGAATATACAGGCTCAATTCCCGAAGAACAATTCGCAATAATGCTTATTGTGCCGGTTGGAGCCACGCAGGTAGTGGCGGCATTGCGGATTTTTTTCTTTCTTTTGGTTCTCCAGGTGCTTTGACTCCAATTTGGAAACGGCCCGCGTAAATTAGCCAGTTCAATGCCGGCTTTGTGTGCGTTATTATTTATAAAGCTCATAAGCTCCGATGCGAATTTAATACCCTGTTGGGAATCGTAAGGTATCCCAAGCAGGAAAAGGCAGTCAGCGAAGCCCATAACGCCTAAGCCGATTTTGCGATTTGCCTGCGCCAGGCGGACGGTGTTTCTGACCGGATATTTGCAAACATCGATAATGTTATCTAAAAATCGTACGGCTAATTTGATAGTCTTATCTAAATCCGGCCAATCTACATCTGCTTTGTTGTTATCGAAGTTAACAAATTTAGTAAGGTTTATACTGCCTAAGGTGCAGGCCTCATAAGGCAGCAACGGCTGCTCTCCACAGGGATTTGTGGCTTCTATTCGGCCCAGTGCCGGGGTCGGATTGTCACGGTTAATCCGGTCGATGAACACCATACCCGGCTCACCGGTTTTATGGGCGCATTTAACGATTGTTTTCCATACATCGCTAACGGTATAGAACTGACCTGTTCGTTTGGAAGAAGGTGGGCTCTTGCCCGCCAGTTTGTGTAAATCTTTTATCGAATAGTTGGTAATGTCAATTCGCCGTGGCAGCAGGTATCTTTCCTGATTGCGGGGATTTTTAACGATGTGCAAAGTCTTGCCGGATGTGAGGACCTTTTTCATCCAGTCATCACTTATTTTTACAGAGATATTGAAGTTGGTAAAGGTCTCTAAATTCTGCTTGGCGTGCAGGAATTTCAGGATGTCGGGATGTTCAGCACTCATTATGCCCATATTAGCGCCGCGGCGAAAAGCACCCTGTTGTATTGCATTAGTAGTTTCTGAGAAAACCCGCCAGAAACTAATAGGCCCTGAAGTTGTCCCGCCGCTTGAGGCAACGCGGTCTCCTGTAGGCCTTAATCTGTCAAAGCAAAATCCGGTGCCGCCACCGGCCTGCTGAATCAAGGCTGTTTGTTTAACGGCTTCGAATATGCCTTCTATGCTGTCTTCGATAGGTAATACAAAACAGGCGCTGAGCATTCCACGCCGTCCGGCGTTCATAAGGGCAGGGGAGTTGGGCAAGAACTTAAGCGATGCCATTAAATCGTAGTATTTTTTATGCCACTGTCTAATCTCGCCTCCGTTGGCTCCGTATCTTTCTTCGGCCCTGGCTACAATTGATGCTACTCTGCTGAAAAGCTGAGCAGGTGTCTCTGTGCATTTACCTCGCGAATCCTTGATTAGATATCTGCTTTGAAGGGCAGTTAAGGCGTTTTCACTTAATACAGGAGCATTTCCGGGTGGTAGGTATGTATGGGATTCAGTCATAAAACTAAACGCTATAGTTTATTTTTTCTAATCCATCTAAATCTGAAGACGTTACGAATTCTTTCACTGAATCGGACGCCCAAACGCTGCGTGCTAAATTTGAAATCCATTTGCTTCAAATCCTCTGTTGTTGGTTTAGTAGGAGACCTACCAAATATTGACAGCAAACCACCAGCAAGTAAAGCGAGAAATGAGCTTATCTTAGTTCGAACACGCATAATATTGGTTTGGAACTTTACGGGACGCGATTAATTTTTTTGGATAAAAATAGACTATCTTTGCACGGCTGTTTTCAGGCCGGCTAACAATTCCCGGCCGGTCCTGCTTACGAGTTCAGTTTTACCGAACAATTGATGCTTGTCGAGAATTTCAGGCTTATCATTATAATATCTCTGGACTGTATCGATGCCGCCTTCGGCGGCGCTGCTGGTTTTGTATTGTCCATCTATAAGCCAGGAACTGACCTCGTCATCGTATTCAGCCGGGTATATAAGCGCGACAGCAAATTTATCTTCGCTGTATTTAGACAGATGTACTTTGGCCCGGCAGGGGGGGGCACTCTTTATTGCCAAGCTAACCAGCCTTTTAAAATCTCCTTTAGCAGTATCGAGAATATTTGAATAAAAGAACATTCCCCCTTCAAGCTGGAAGGTTTGGGTTGTTATGCCTTTTAATTCCAGCCTGCCATCAGGAAAAGCTCTGTGAATCTTATATACTTTGCTGTTTTTGTATTTTTCGCTCTCAAGCAGTTCTGCCACTTCCTCGGCAGTAAATCCTATACCAGCCTGACCATCGAAATCAAAAATATACAGGCCAACGTATTTTTCCGGTTTTTCCAACTTAGGTAACTTCATAAGCTCTTATTATAAACGTTGTTTTAATAACTTGCACGGTTTTTCTGAGCGTAAAAATGTTGTACTTTTTAAGATCAAAGGACTGAGAACCTTGGAGTAAATTTACCCGGTATTATTTTTTATTTTAAGCTTCCCAAAGGTAATGTTTTGTTCTATAGTTAGGACAAGTGCAGCAATGCGGCGGGCGATAGTAGCCGGGATGCTGGGATAAACAATTAAGATTTAGTTACACTAAAGGAAAACGAAGTGAATATTTATGTAGGAAATTTGTCACACCAGGCAACTGAAGATGACTTGCGTCAGGCTTTTGAAGCTTTTGGCCAGGTTGAATCCGTTAACATTATAAAGGATAAATTCAGTGGTGAATCCAGAGGATTCGGATTTGTGGAAATGCCCGCGAAGCTTGAAGCACAGAAGGCCATCGAAGAAATGAATGGCAAGGACTTAAAAGGACGCGCTGTAAACGTAAACGAGGCTCGCCCAAAAGCCAAACGCAACGATAGCAGAGGCGGTAGACGAGGTGGCTTTGGCGGCGGCGGTGGCCGTGGCGGCGGTCGTGGTGGTAGTCGCGGCGGTGACCGTGGCGGTAGTCGCGGCGGACGTCGATACTAAGAGCTTGGTTACTGTACGTTCTTAGTCAATTTCGAAGTTTCGTGAAATCCATCGATACTGTGCACCTTTAATTGTCGTATAATCCCTAGCGCAGTGGATAATTCAAGAAAGATTGTGAATAAACTTTACCGCTGGTGTGTATATAGGTATATAAGTTGGGATTGAACGGAATAGCGTGTTGATAAGGAGCGTGATATGACTAACGGAGCAGCGGCAGCTGGAGGAGCGGCGGCGGCAGGCGCTGCAATCGCTCAGGCTATAAAGGCATCGGGTGCGATTGTCCGCGTAGAACCAATAGACTTTACAGCTATTCTCGATAAGATGGACAATTCTTTGGTTGTACATTCTGAGAGCAAGTTTTTTTCAACAAAGTACCACTATCTTACTTCGTATAAAGGGCTAATATTTTACACTAAATCCTTGACCCCTTTGATGCTGAGGCCGAGTGTTGAATTAATCAGGGCTAAAAGTATCTGGATTCCAGGGTAGTGTTTATTAATCGGCAATGAAATTTTTGGCTAAGTATCGACTTTTAGCCTTGCAAATTTTCTCTTTCCGACGCGGATTACCATTTCGTTTTGAGGTATGATTTCATCATTCGGGTCATTGATTTTCTCGCCGTTGATGCTTGCGGCTGATTGTTTTATCATCCTTTTTGCCTCGCCGCCACTTGATACGAGTTCACACGCAAGCAACAGTTTGCTCGCAGCGATTGGCTCGGCAGACATTTCAACCTCCGGTATTTCATCAGGTAGCTGGCCTTGTGCGAATACCTTATCGAATTCTGTGGCAGCGTTTTCGGCTGTTTTATCATCATAGAATTGGGCAACGATAGTCTTACCTAACAGGACTTTGGCGTCCTTGGGATGAGTTTTTTCCGAATTAACAAGTTCGGCCATTTTGTCGGTAGGCAGGGCGGTTAAAAGCGTAAAGTAATTTTCCATCATATCGTCCGAGATACTCATTACTTTGCCGAACATATCGTTAGGCTCATCGGTTACTCCGATGTAATTACCTTTCGATTTGCTCATTTTTTCTTTGCCATCCAGACCGACGAGTATGGGCATCGTGATTACAATCTGCGGTTTTTGTCTATATGCCTTTTGGATGTCTCTGCCAACAAGATTGTTAAAAGTCTGGTCGGTTCCGCCCAGCTCAACGTCGCTTTCCACCATGACCGAATCATAGCCCTGCATTAGAGGATAGAGAAATTCGTGTGTATAAACGTCTACATCCGCCTGCAGGCGTTTTTTGAACGTGTCACGCTGAAGCATCTGAGCGACGGTTTTCTTTGCGGCTATCTGAATCAGTTCCATCAGGGTCAGTTTCTCGAGCCATTCGCTGTTATACCTGGTTTCAAGTTTTTTTTCGGATATGTCTAAGATTTTGCCTGCCTGTTGTAAATAGGTTTCCGCATTTTGTTCGATTTGCTCCGGAGAAAGGATGGGTCTTGTGGCATTTTGTCCTGTAGGGTCTCCTATCCGTGCAGTATAGTCTCCTATGATGAGAACGGCCTTGTGGCCGAGGTCCTGGAATTGCCTCATCTTTCGCAATACAACTGTGTGGCCGAGATGTATATCGGGGCTCGTTGGATCCAGGCCAAGCTTGATTCGCAGTTGACTGCCTGTTTTTGCCGCCTCGGTTAGTTTTTCTGTAAGTTCGGCCTCGGTGAAGATTTCAACCGTACCTCGTTTAAGTAACTGAATTTGTTCAGAAATTTTCTCAGTCATAATTTTTTCCAGTATCAAGCGGGACAACGAACGTCGGGGTGTAAAACCCAGGTTGTCTTTACAATTATGTACTTTCAAGTGAAGATTATAAAGGATAAATCGCAAGCTGGCAAGAATTAGCCAGGCGAATGCTGAGAGGTAACATTCGCCTGGTCTTTAAAATGTGTTGATGGTTTTGTCTATTATGGGATTCTAAGGCTTTTTTATGTTTTGAAGTTGTCACCTTCTTCCTGTTTGACCTGCTTAAAGAACTCACACTGAGCGCAGTTCATTACTTTACTTGCAAAGGAACCCTGCACTTGCCCCCCACATAAAGTGCCTGCGAGCTTCCAGCAGTATCGCCCGCCATTGATTCCGCCGTTTTTAGTGTTATGTTCTTTATCTGTTGATGCAACGCATACACCCAACTCATCTGCTTTTGGTCCACCGGGCTGGCGCCCACATTTCTTGAAATCCCAACAATTTTGTGCCATTTTGTTACCCCCGTGTGAAAAATCGCTTTAAGGGCGAACCCCTCATTTTAATAAGATACGTTTTCGACGTTTTTGTTTTCGACAACAGCTTTTCGGTGGTTTAACTAAAATCAGGTTATGTACACTTGAAAATTTCAGCAGCGCCCACAACATCGATTTTGGTATTGTATTGGGGATAGAATTCTAAAAGATATAAACTTTTTCGAAAATTATTTTAATTCCCCAAAAAGGATAGGAGTATGAGGAGATTCAAGCTTAAGAGAAAAGTAATAATGTGTTGATATGCTAATAATATTTGCTATAGAAGACAGAACTCTTAGCAGTGACAATATGTGTCACGTTCGTGGTAGTTTCATTTACGGTAGCTTTTTTGATTGCTTGCCCGCAACACCGCCGGATACGATGAATGTCATTGCCTCAGAGCTTTCAATTTCTAAAAGCTTCACTGCATCTTTAGGAAATATAAGTACATTACCTGCGAAATTATACGACTGTGGAATATAGACGGCAACGTGGTCTTTGAGCCCGAGATTATCAAGGCTTTCCCTTGTCATAAAGCCGACTATCTTTGTGTGGTTGTCCGGGCCGAGTGTTACCAGAACGGGCTTATCGAATTTTTTCTCTTCACCAGCAAAGGCTTCTATCAAATCTCGAATGGCGTTATAAAGCATCTTAACAACAGGAACTTTGGTGAATATACTTTCCACCAGGCTAAAAATTTTTTTGCCCAGGAAGTTCGATGCGAACAGGCCTATAAGAAATATTACAATAATTGTTACTAAAAGCCCCATGCCGGGTATAGTTGTTGGAAGAAGTGTTCTGAAAAGACTGTCCAGGCTTGTAAAAACATAAACGATGATAGAGATAGTAAGCACGACAGGAACAAAAATCAAAAAACCTTTCAGGAAGCATTTTGCAATTTTTCTCATTCTTATCACTCCGAATAGAATCACTTTTCGATTGGCTTATTTCCGATACTATTGTTTTTCAAAAAAGACCGTACTGCGAATATGTAAGGAATAATAGATGCAAAAAGAAAGATAAGACATATAGCTTCTATTTGTTTTTTCCCTACATGGTTGTGTATTAGTTTCCATATAGATATTGTCTTATTCGGCCAAAGTATCCTTACATCAAAATGGTATGCTCCGTCAATTAAATTATGAAGCCAAATGCCCAGGATGCCGGAAATAAGCATTTTTCGTAATCCGGTTTCGTATGGTATGTGGAATAATCGCATTATCCTGGCGAACAGATTTCGTAACGGCCAGGCCGCTACTCCCCAGAGGGCTCCTACCGCCGCTCCAATTAGAAGCGTATGAACGTAGCGATGTCTCGGCAACCCGAGATTGAAAAGGCATATAACCAACACCTCGACATCGACTATCACATTAGACAAAACGAACACAGGGATATCAATCCACTTTCTGAAGACCAGTCCGATAAATCCACTGGGTCCGAAATGATATGGTGTAAACGGCATTTAAACCTCAATTAAAGATAATAGAAAGTGCTTAAACACCGATTAAATATTCTTCTTTTTGTAGATAGTTTTGGACATAGTCTTTGATAGAATCTTCAAGAGGTGTTGTTTCTTTATCGTAGCCGGCTTTGCGGAGTTTAGTCAGATCGGCACAAGTATAGTATTGGTACTGGTCGCGGATTGATTCGGACATATCTATATATTCGATTTTCGGTTTTTTACCCATAGCAGCGAAAACGGCCTTGACCAGGTCGTTCCAGGTGCAGGCTTTGCCGGTGCCTATATTAAATAAGCCGCTAATATGCGAATTTTCATAGAAAAACAACGTCATATCGACCGCATCTTTGATATAAATGAAATCACGCAACTGCTGGCCGTCAGCGTATTCTGGTATGTACGATTTGAACAAGCGGACTTTGCCGTTTTTGTTGATTTGCTCAAAGGCTTTTATGACGAAACTTCTCATATCGCCTTTGTGATATTCATTCGGGCCGAATACGTTGAAGTATTTCAGGCCGACCATCTTTTTTAGAAGACCGGTTCTGTGTGCCCAGAGGTCAAAAAGTTGTTTCGAATAACCGTACATATTCAGAGGCCTAAGATTTTTAATTTTTTCCAGACTATCGCTAAAACCCTGAGAACCATCCCCATAAGTAGCGGCACTGGAGGCATATATGAAGCGGATATTATCGGCTGAAGTCCATTGGGCTAATAGTTTGCTGAATTCATAGTTGTTTTTGATTAAGTAAGAGGCGTCTGTCTCGGTGGTATCGGAGCAAGCGCCAAGGTGAAATACAGCTTCGATTGAACTATCAAGCTTGTTTTCAATAACCATTTCAAGGAAATCGACTATCTCGACGTAGTCGGCAAAGGACAGGTTGCGAAGATTCTTCCATTTCTGGTCTGTACCAAGCTCATCAACAACGAGAATGTCTGTAATTTGCCTTTTATTTAATGCGGCTATCAGCGCTGAGCCAATAAAGCCGGCCCCACCGGTAACTATTATCATTTAAAAAATTCCTTAATTGAGCTTTGCAAAAGGTCCCTAAAAAACCGATTTTCGTATTATAACAATACTACACTAATTCGAAATATTATCTTAGATTACATTAATAAAATATAGTCCTATAATAGATTGAATGGTTTAACTAAGCTTAATTGGGTAAGTCGGATGTGTCAAATATTTAAGCCGGGTGTGGGCATAAAAAAAGCCGCTCAAAACTGAACGGCCAATAAAATCAATGATTCATAACCTTACTAACATAAGGCGATATAACTTGCTATTGAGAGAATTAAAATACGCCTTTTATTGAATACAAACGGAAGCCATTTTTCGTAATAAAAATTTCTCATTTTTCCCCTCTCAGAAAACATCGGTTCTTCGTTCTCTAATATGCTCTTATGATACCAGAAATGAGATAATAAATCAAGGAAAATCTTGGGTATAAGTGTAAATATTTTTTGTTAAATCAATAAACATTATGTATAGATATGCTTGTTTTTAACGTTTAATTGATGCTGAAATAAGCTCCAATAAAAGCTATTTGCTTGACGCTGGAACCAGGAAGGATTATACTTATTTATTGGTGTTCGTTTCGAATGATTATTATAGACCAGTACCTTATCTTGACAGGGCAGCTCGGTTAGCGTTACAATGCTGCGAAGGATAAATAAGGAGAATATAGAATGATAGAATATATGCAAAATCTGGCGTTTTGGACGCCCGGGCCTTTTGAGCTGGTTATTATTCTTATTATAGCCGTGCTGCTATTCGGCAGACGCCTTCCGGAGATCGCACGCGGCTTGGGAAAGAGCCTGACCGAGTTTAAAAAGGGCGTAAACGAAGCCAAAGAAACCAAGGATGATTTGGTAGATGATGTCAGAAAAGTTAGCGATGATGTAATCGATGAAGCTAAGGATGCCGCTGGATTAGATGAATCCAATAATGTGAGCTAAAGTACCTGAGTTCAGAATTCCTTCATACTCACCTCTCAAACTGAAATGGGCAAGACCGAAAAGAAGAAGAAAAAGGTACAAGACCCCCTTGACAGCACAATGAGTCTGGGAGACCACCTTGAGGAGCTGCGATGGCGCTTGATTCGTGCCCTTGTTGGTCTGACGATTGGAGCTGTCGTTTGTCTTTTTTTGTGTTCTAAAATCATAGCTTTTATGGAAAAACCCTATATTCACGTTATGGGTGAAGATGCTATCCTTCAAACACTTGCCCCTGCCGATGGTATCATCAGCTATATAAAGATAGCTTTAATATCGGGTCTTATACTGACATCGCCGTGGGTTTTCTATCAGATTTGGATGTTTGTGGCAGCCGGCCTTTATCCGCATGAACAACGCTATGTTCACCTCGCTACGCCTTT
>JASFMF010000024.1:0-9591 GCA_050117705.1 Phycisphaerales bacterium | reverse complement strand
AATCAAAAGGTATGATTTATTTGTCAACACCTTTTTCCAGAGCCGCTGCAAACAGGCTGGAAATGATGGGGATTGCCGCATATAAGATAGGTTCAGGCGAGTGCAACAACTATCCTTTGGTTGAACATATTGCAAGATTCGGCAAACCAGTGATACTCAGTACTGGTATGAATAATATCACATCGGTTAGTAAAGCGGTGGATATATTGAAAAAACACGTTGTCCCCCACGCGCTTTTACACTGTACTTCGATGTATCCAACTCCTTACGAAAAAGTGAGATTAGGAGCACTTGGCGATTTAAGAAAAGCTTTTCCTAATACTGTACTGGGGCTGAGCGATCATTCAATAGGCAATTATACATCTTTTGCAGCCGTGGCACTTGGGGCAAGTATACTTGAAAAGCATTTTACTTTGGATATGAACTGGCCTGGCCCTGATGTATCTTTGTCAATAGAGCCTACGCAATTGCGAGAGCTAATTGAAGGAACTGATGCTATCCGGAAAGCTTGCGGCGGAAAGAAAGATATTCTCCAAGAGGAACAGCCAACGATTGACTTTGCATACGCGTGTGTCGTTTCGACCAAGGCTATTAGAGCTGGAGACCTTTTTAAAGAAGATAACGTTTGGGTCAAAAGGCCTGGCACCGGCCAGTTAAAAGCTGAAGATTATATAAATATCTTGGGCAAAAAATCTAAAGTCAATATCGAGCCAAATTGCCAAATCAAATATTGTGATATAGTTTAATGATAATTGCATCTTAAGAATAAAAAAATAGATAATTTAGTAAATACTCTATGCATACAATGAATAAAAAAAATGGTTACGTGGCGCTTTGTTACCACTATATTCGTCCTGAAAAAAAAGAGAAGCCATTCAGACGAATTTTAGGTAACAGCATTGATGAATTCTACAAACATATTAAACTACTTAAATCTAATTATCAGGTATTATCACCGGATGAGGTGTTAAATTTTTCTTATGACGGGTTTTCTCTTATCGGTGATAAATATGGGTTGTTTATCAGTTTCGACGACGGCTTATCAGATCATTACCATATCGCGAGCATTTTAGCTGAAAACGATATTAAGGCATTATTTTTTATACCAACCTGCATATTAATAGATTTGATGCCAGCAAATCCCACTATCATTCACTATTGTTTGGCTCGATACGGAATAGATGGTTTTCTAAAAGCTTATAGACATGCTCTTGAAGAATTTCACCTAACACATACCAAGTATATTCTTCCATATAAAAAGGATAGTGATGATCCATGGGAAACAATAGCGAAGATCAAATACATTTTTAAATACGGATTGAGTTACAAAAACACCAGACGTGTACTTTTGTACATTCATAAAAATTTATTACTGAGAGATTACCCGCAAGCTCTGGAAATCATGCATTTGACAAAAGAACAGATTAGTGAGATGTTGAGAATGGGACATTCTATTGGCGCGCACTCACACTCACACATTTCCGTTGCAGCCACCAATCTGGACAACGAAAACTTCAGAAAAGAAATACTTAAGCCTAAAGAGTATCTGGAAAAATCGTTTAATGTCCCGATAGTAGCATTTAGTTATCCATTTGGCGAAAAACAAGATTGCCTTTTTTCCGAAGAGCTAATCAATCAAACAAAAGCATACAAATTAGTCTTCACTGTTGAGAAAATATTAAACACTAAAGAAACCAATCCTCTTGAACTGGGAAGATATATGCCAATGAGTACAGACAGTGAAATTAAACTCGACAAGATAGTGAAGACAATTATAGATGGAGAAGGCATTTTAGTATGAGAATCGTGATTTTGACAAGCAATGCCATACGTCACAAGTTTGTCGCAAATACATTGGCACAAAACTCAGAAGATGCCCTAATTATAGTCGAATGTAAAAAAAATGACTCATTAAATGTAAAATCGCAAGGTAAAGCTGGGTCATTAATAGAAGAACATTTTAATCTTAGATACCTGACAGAAAGTGAGATGTTCGCCGGTAACGATGTTTTTCTTGCTAAAACGCTTCCACTCTTAGCAGGCGAGGTAAATTCAGACTACAGTTATAACGTAATAAAAAACTTCAATCCTGATGTCATGTTTGTGTTCGGTTCTTCAATAATTAAAGAACCACTTCTATCTCTGGCGCCACCCGGAAAATTTATCAATCTACACTTAGGACTTTCACCTTATTATCGCGGAAGTGGTACAAATTTTTGGCCATTTGTTAATGAAGAATTGGATTATGTTGGCTCTACAATTCTGCATATTGACGCAGGCATTGACACAGGCGCTATTATAGCACATGTGCGGCCCACTTTCGAAACTGGTGATAATGTTCACACTACCGGGTGTAAAGTAATAAAGTCAAGCGTATTATGTATCATTGAGATCATGAATCTTTTAAAAAAAGGCCAAAAACTAAACAAAGTTAAACAATGGAAAATTAGCAATGAACGCTATTATCGAAATAGTGACTTTAACGAAGACATCTTGCTAACTTATAAACAAAACTTGGAAAATGGATTAATAGAGAAATATCTTAATAGAAGCAAAGAGGAGATAAAATTAATACCACTTGAAAGTTAAAAACATTTTGGAAGTTTAGTCAAATTTTATTTTGAGAATATAGTCATGGATTGCAAAAAGATAGTTTTTATGACCGGCACACGAGCGGATTTTGGGAAACTAAAACCATTTATCCGGGAGGTTGAGGAATCAGATCGTTTTGAAGCGAACATTTTTGCTACGGGAATGCACCTATTGCCTAAATATGGTGTGACAGCACATGAGATATTTAAATGTGATTTTGAAAATGTCTATTTCTATAATAATCAGGCATTTCAGTTGGGAATGGATATTTCACTCGCTAACACAATCCACGGATTTTCCTGTTATGTAAGAGAACTGGAACCTGATTTGATAATTGTACATGGCGATCGCCCTGAGGCGCTCGCAGGCGCAATTGTTGGTTCTTTCAATAACGTCCTCGTCGGGCATATTGAAGGCGGTGAGATATCGGGAACAATCGACGGCCTGATTAGGCACGCTATAAGCAAACTTTCTCATGCGCATTTCGTGGCAAATGATAAAGCTAAACATAGGTTAATGCAGATGGGCGAATCTGCTGATTCCGTGTTTATAGTCGGATCCCCCGAAGTTGACTTTATGGTTTCAAATAAACTGCCAAGACTTGATGAGGCCAAACACTGGTACGAAATACCATTCGAAGAATACGCAATTTTTATCTATCACCCTGTTACTACCGAAATCAAGCAGCTTTCTGAAAATGTAAAACAGTTAGTTGATGCAATTACTGAATCGGGATTGAACTACGTTGTTATTAGCCCAAATAACGATACAGGTTCTGACCTCATCTTCAAAGAATATCGTAGATTTGAGAATATGCCCAATATCAGGACCTTGCCTTCTATTCGCTTCGAATATTTTATGACGCTTTTCAAGAACAGTAAATTTATCATTGGCAACTCAAGTGCTGGTGTTCGTGAAGCACCTATTTTTGGTGTGCCGACAATAAATATTGGTACAAGGCAAATTGACCGTAACAGAAGTGATTCGATATTTGATGTTGCCGAAAACAAGGATGATATACTTGGGCTAATAAAATATATCGACGAAAGTAACTTGAAGTTTGAGCCATGTAGTAATTTCGGTAATGGTAAAAGCGTTGATCGGATTATGGGTGTGTTAAAAGACCAGATGATATGGAACCTGCCATTACAGAAAACATTCAAGGATCACCATCTTAAGCGTTTAAAACTCACCGTCATAGACAAAAATGAGAGATTATTAATTTAATGGTGTATTAGAATTTTATTGACAATGAATCGTATAAACGTTTGCAAATCCTGTTTGAAAGATGTACCTCGCCGAAAAGGAAAATCAATAGATTTCAAGCAACTGAATCGTACCTTAGACTGGCAACAACGGATTTCCGAAGAACATAACAGGCTTTCCAAAGCTCTCTCTGCACTTCGTGTACCGTTATCAACATGCCCGATATGTAGTTGCAAAAATCACAAACAGTTCGTCAATATTTATGATTATATGTATGTTGAATGTGTTGACTGTGGGCACATATTTTCACAAGCACCTCCAGATGAACAGGCAATATTAAGTCTTTACGCCGACGAAAGTGATAAGCATAGCGTTCAAAGACAGATTTATATTGATGAAGAGCTATTCAAAAAGCGAATTGAGCAGATAGCTCGCCCCAAGGTTGATTATTGCAGTTCGATTATTCCAGTTGAGGGATTGTGGGTTGACTTAGGCTGCGGTACGGGGGAATTGTTAGCGGCGGCGGCTGAAAAGGGGTGGCAAACCAAAGGGATAGAAGCTGACCGAGCAGAAATCGAATTTGGACGGAACCATGGGCTAAATATCATTGAAAGTGACATACAGTTATTAAACGCAGAGGATTTGCAAAACACAAAGGTGCTCTCCTTACTTAATTTGCTTGAGCATATGCGAAATCCGCTTGCAACTCTTGTCAAGCTGGTCGATGCCCTTCCTCCAGAAGCTTGCGTAGTGATTGAAGTACCTCGACATCCTTCATTGAGTTCTTTTGTGAATTTAGCATTTCCGAATTTGGCCTATCGACATATATACGCGCCGGATCACCTTCACATCTTTACAGAAAAATCTACAGGTATATTACTTGAAGCGGCAGGCCTAAAACCGCTGGCATTATGGGAATTTGGGCAAGACTTTCAGCATTTTGTTTCTAACGCGGCGGTTAATGCAGGCTTAAAGGAAAGTGAGTTTTTAAAGTCGGTTGTAGATGTATCCGTGGCTGCTCAGCAAGTCATAGATGATTTGGGATTTTCTGACGTCTTATTCATTATAGCTCGCAAAAAATAGGAAGAGAATGGGCCAAGAAATACTAAGTATAATCACTGCAAAAGGAAATTCTACCGGACTCCCCAATAAAAATCTACGTCTTTTGTGCGGTAAACCTCTGGTCCAGTGGACGATTGAAGCTTCGTTGCAATCACAGTTCATCACTCGTACGATTGTTTCCTCGGATAAAAATGAAATATTAGCTTTGTCAAAACAACTTGGAGCAGATATTGTCAAGAGACCTCCAGAGTTGGCAACCGATACAACCAGCAGCAATAGTGTTATTATGCACACCATTGATTATCTCAAAAAGAATGAAGGTTATATTCCAGATGTTCTCATTTTGTTACAGCCTACTTCACCACTGCGTACTTACAAAGATATTGATGAAGCAATGAATTTGTATTTTAACAGTGATTGTTCTGCTGTTATTAGTGGATATGAACTTGAGAAAAATTCGTTGAAGGACTTTATCATAGATAATGAAGATAGACTGAAAGCTATTATGAATGATAAGTTTCCCTTTACACCGAGACAACAACTTCCCAAAATATTTCGCCCAAATGGCGCCATCTTTATTATTAAAGCAGATTTATTTATGCAAAAGCATACTTTACTAACTAATAACACGAGGCCTTTCTTTATGGATAAGCATAGAAGTATTGATATTGATAATATAGAGGACTTGATCGCTGCTGAAAACTTCTTGAACAAAGAAAAATGTGTGACGGCAGCCATACAAAAAAACAAGCATGAACATGAAATCAACACATAAATTCACAGAAAGTACTCTAAAATGGCTTACGTACCTAAACTGAAATATGTTTTTGTTCAGACCAGAGTCTATCCGATAGAATATCACTTGTCACTTCTTCACTACCTGAATAAGCTTGGAATAGCTCCTCGAATTTTCATTGGTGACGAGGATATAATTAAGGCATTAGAGAACAATAATATTTCATTTGATAAAATCCGAGGACTTCCACAAGACTATGATATCATGATTTCGTTAGCGCCGGCATTCCTTCCACTTGGCAGGTACTGCCTGGAAAAAAGCGCCAAAGCCGGAAAAATAAACGTGTTCGTTGCACTATTGCCCATACCATATCGTTATCAGAACGAGAATACTACTACAAAAGCACTTAAATTTTTTCATGCCATATGCACCTCTGACCAAATAACCATCGACTATATCAAACGCTACAACAATAACGATGAAGCCCTTTTTTTAAAGACCGGTCATCCTACGTGGGACCAGTTTTCAACAGAACAATTCCAGAATGAAGTGGAGGACATAAAATGTCGATTTGGTAAAAGACTATTAGTCCTAACGGTTGACAGCAATTTTGAGGAAGAGTTCCTGCACCTACAAAAAATTATACATTACGCTGAATCCCTGGGTTTTACGGCAATTCTACAGGTACATAAGGGACAAAATTTTAGGATTCCTGAACAATTTGTACATTATGTTAATCCAGGCTTAAATAGATTTGCATTGTTTGCCGCCGCTTCGCACGTAATAGCTTCTATTCTTAGCACCGTGGTTTCTGAGGGCTTATTCTTAGGCACAAAAATAGGTTGTAAATCTTTTGGTTTCAAGGGCGGCATTTGGGGACAGCAGACCTGGTTCAACAATCCAGATGAATGGTACCAGGATACCTCGCCTTTCTACAGTAAAGAATATCTCGATATGATTCCATTAATACATGACGAAAACTCAATAAAACACTTTTTGTCTTCAGATGAAATTGACCATACTCAAGAAGATGTGGACAGGATATTTGGCTGGCCGAGAATCGATAATTACGCCGAGAATATCTTTCGTACTATCGAAACACATTTTAGTGAACCTAAAAACGTACAGGCCGCCCTTGCTCAAAGCAAAACATGGCAGGATATAGTCGAACCTTTCTGTTGGAATTGTGAAATACCAAACTCCCCAATCAAATACATAAAAGACCCAACCGCACTGTTCAAAAGCGGCATTAATGCCTTAAATCACGGCGATATCGGCACTGCAGTAAGCTGCCTCCGATTAACAGAAAAGTTTAGTAATTTCGATAAATTTGAACTCATCCAGTTTGCACTGGCAACATGCTACTGCTTTGCTGACAGATACAAAGAGGCCCAAAAGTACATTTACAGGGCCTTAGCTATAAATCCGGATTGCATTGAATATAAAAATCTCCAGAATCAAATAGAGGCTATGGCCTATGAATCCACACACTAACGACATATTTGTTTTGAAAGACTCGACAACAGATTATCAAGCATTCATTTAAGGGATTAAATCCAATCTTGTCCCAAAGTAATAATCCATCGGATTCAGATTAAGCTTGTTTTGCATATATATTATGAACAGGAGATGCAATTTTTCTGATATGTTTAGAAACAGTAAAGTGCTTGTAGCAGGCGGTGCAGGTTTTGTCGGTGTCAACCTAATAAACCGGTTGTTGGAATTAGGCGCCTCCATAACAGCCACCTTGCACAACAAGCCGGCAGTTATCAATGACAACAGAATCAGATACATAAAATGTGACCTGACAAAAACCAAAGACTGTGCGCAAGCGGTTAAGGGGGCCGACTACGTGTTTATGTGTGCTGCAAACACATCCGGAGCGGCTGTTATGGAAAAAACTCCGCTAGTTCACGTCACCCCTAATATCGTAATGAACACGCTGACGCTGGAAGCTGCTTATGAAGCCGACGTTCAAAAATTTTTGTTTATAAGTAGCAACACCGTCTATCCTGCAGCGGAACACCCGGTCAAAGAAGACGAAATGATACCGGGACAATTGTTTGAAAAGTACTTCTGCGTAGGATGGATGAAACAGTTCACGGAAGTCCTATGCCGGATGTACACCGAGAAGATTAAAAAAACTATGAATACGATTGTCGTCAGGCCAGCCAATATATATGGACCAAACGACGACTTCGAATGGGAAACATCTCATGTTTTACCCGCTTTGATTCGTAAAGTTGTAGAAAGGCACGATCCAATAGAAGTCTGGGGCGACGGTAATGACATTAAGGATTTCATTTACATAGATGATTTTGTGGAAGGTATATTGTCAGCAATGGAAAAACTCGATACTTTCGTACCGATAAATATCGCTACTGGTGTGCCGTGCAGCATCAAACAGGCTTTGGATGCAATACTTCAGGCAGACGAGTACACTAACGCAAACGTCGTTTTCAACAGCTCTAAACCGACGATGATACCCAAAAGATTAATCGATACGACAAGAGCAAAGCAACTTCTCGACTTCAAAGCAAAAACATCAATCATCGAAGGCATAAAAAAGACAATCGATTGGTACAGACAAACGCGAAACCTAACGAGACCCAAACGCTTTACAAAGCAATAATGCAATGTATAGGAAGCTCTTCAGTTAGAATTAAAGAGTCCGGCTGGCACGCCTTCAAAAATCCCGTTAAATCGATAGGAAAAGCAATCTTTATACCGGTGCTATTCTGTTCGACAATCTTGCATATTTGCCGGTTTTGATTGCAGAATTTGCCGATTTCAACTGCAAAAATTGCCGGCTTTAGTGGTAAAACCCCTTAAAACGCCTTTTTTTACTATAGGCATAGAATTTGCAAGACAATTAAAAATTGTAGAGAAAGTCTGTAGTAAAAGACAAAGTTATAAGGATAATTGATGATTATCAGCAGAACGCCATTTCGTATCTCGTTCTTTGGGGGTGGTACAGATTATCCAATCTGGTACAGGGAAAATGGCGGAGTAGTGCTGAATACAACCATCAACAAATATTGTTATATAAGTTGCCGGTTTCTACCGCCGTTTTTCAAACATAAATACTTGATAAGATACAGGCTACGCGAGCAGGTAAACAGTATTTCTCAAATCAAACACCCTTCTGTTCGGGAATGTTTGCGGTTTATGAGGATACAAAGAGGTATAGAGATGGTGCATACCAGTGATCTACCCGCACGGTCAGGAATCGGCTCAAGCTCCGCTTTCACTGTTGGCTTTTTAAACTCCCTATATGCACTGACAGGTCGGATGGTTGGTAAAAGACAACTTGCCTCGAATGCCATTTATATCGAACAGGACATCATAGGAGAAGCTGTAGGCTCACAGGATCAAGCTGCAGCCTCCTTCGGAGGACTTAACAGAATAGAATTTAACGGTAAGGAGAACTTTCTCGTCCAGCCAGTAACTGTAAACCAGAAAAAGATAACAGAACTTCAAAACCACCTGATGTTCTTTTTTACCGGATTTCCCAGGACCGCATCTGAAATCGCATCTGAACAGATTCAGAATACTAACTCAAAAACTGCCGAATTACGTACAATGAAGGAAATGACCGAAGAAGGGATTAGTATTCTAAACAAAAAGACTGAGGAAATAGAAAGTTTTGGTAAACTCCTCAATGAATCCTGGAAACTGAAAAGAAATCTAACGAGTAGAGTAACCACTGATACGATAGATGAAATGTACAATACTGCCCTAAAGGCGGGCGCCATTGGGGGGAAATTATGTGGTGCCGGAGGTGGAGGATTTATGCTATTGTTCGTACCGCCACGGAAACAACGGATAGTCAAAAAAGCCTTGAAGGATCTTTTGCATGTCCCATTTCGTTTTGAGACATTAGGGAGTCAGATCACTTTATATGCAAACCAGGAACCTTATTAAAACAAAGCTCAAAGATATTGATGTAGTGATACTGTGCGGCGGTATTGGAAGCAGGCTTGCAAAGATTATCA
>JASFMF010000023.1:0-9751 GCA_050117705.1 Phycisphaerales bacterium | reverse complement strand
TTTATCTATTTATCATTGCCCGATCTCAACAGAATATATGTTGGCTTATCGCGGTCGCATGTAATCCGGCCATCTTTGAATTCGAGTTCGACGACCTGGATTGAGCTTCGCCGCTGCTCATATAAGTTATTCCTCGAAACACCATCCCGTCTGCCGGGATGAGTGAAATAAAACAAATAGGCTCGGTCTCCGCTTACGACAACATCCGGATGGCTGCCCTTAACCTTATCATCTGGCCCTTTTCCCGGCTCGCTAAGCAAATTCCCGCTTTGCCTCGTCCAGCTCTCACAATTATCCGAAACATAGACCCCAAGACCTCTCCAGACATCGACTATCATCCAGTAACGATTTTCCCAGCGAAAAACTTTCGGCCCTTCACCGGGTCGGTCACCAATCACCTTACCTCGTTCTTTCCAGACAAATAAGTCGGAGCTATCGGCGTAATAAATAGATTTACCATCGACCTCATTATTATACCACATGCGCCAAGTTCCATTCGGCAATTGCATAACACACGCATCGATGGACCTGTTGGAAGAAAGCTTCAGTGTTGACTCATATTTCCACTTGAGCAGATTCTTACTCGTTAGATGAATAATGTCTCTCGTCCCGGACCAGTCGGTATGCATCCCCGGCACAAAAGTAAGATACATATGATATAGCCCTTCGTGATAAATCACATCAGGAGCCCAATAGCTATAGTCACCCTCACCATACTCAATATCCGCCATCCCCCTATATTTCCATGTTGCGCCGCCATCTGTGGATTCGGCAATACCGATGCGTGTGCCATGGACCCAGGACACACCCGGCGTATTCGGCTCATTCGCACGTCGGTTTGTATAAAACATGAACCATTTCTGTTCATCACGATTCCAGCAAATTACAGGGTCGGCCGCACCATCGTAGATTGGGTCGCGAAACAACGGCTTCGCCGCTAACTTATACCCGGCACCATTATCGCCAACCTTAGATGACTTTTCGCTGGTCTGAGCCGAAACATTGGTACAGTGTACAAGTAATAGTAAACCTAATACACAAACTAACACCATACAATAAAGACGCACCCTACGCACACAAAACATCTCTTTTATCCTTTCATTTTAACTATATCAATATCTGCTAAGGTTGAAATCGAGTCTGGAAAGGTTATAACTTTAAGAACTTAATTCTCGAGTTTTATTACAAAACCTCCATTTCCCTTCACTTTCGTTTTGAAGGCTTTCCCGGGGGCAACATTAATCTTTCGCATGATAAACGAACGCTTATCTGCACCATCGGTTATAAATATTCCCCTCCCGGTACTTTTAAGAAATGGAAGCTTAAAACTTAGACTTTTCTCGACATCCTCGCCGTTTATCCCGGCCACATACCAGGTGTTTTTAAATCTCCTTGCAAGAACTATCAGCTTGCCCGGAAATCCTTTTATAAAGCACGTATCATCCCAAACCGTTGGAACTTCTCTCATAAAGTTTTTAACATAATCAGGAACACTTGCCATACCTTCGGGTTTTTCGGCAAAGTGCTGTATGCCGGAGAAGAAAATAACCGACAGAGCCAGTTCAAAACCGTTTGTGGTAACTCTTTTCAAACGCGGCACCTCAGAAAAACAAACCGGCGTAAAATCCATCGGGTCGAAAACATTTCGCGTAAAAGGCAGCATACAGGAATGCGTGGGCTCAAGGTCAGCATTTACCTGTTCGAAAGTTACGAACTCGAATCCCTTCACCGACTCCATAGTCACTACATTCGGATAGGTACGTTGCCACCCTCTCGGTATCGTAGCACCGTGGCAATTAACCATAATTCCGAACTTAGCCGCATCTTCAAAAATATCCTGATAATATGCCATCACCGATTGACCATCTCCCCCGAAGAAATCTACCTTAACGCCTTTGATGCCCATCTCTTTTAATAAGGTAAATTCCTTCACCCGAGACTCATGGGTCAGCATCTTATGTTTAGGATGATAAGGAGTGCTGTTCCAGTCACCGGCGGAATTATACCACAGGATAAGACCAACATTCTTGGCTTTGGCATAATCGGCAAGCTCTTTAATCTTATCATAGCCTATCTGTGTATCCCAGTTAACATCGACAAGACAATACTCCCAGCTCATATCGGCTGCAAAATCAATAAAGCGTTTCTGCACATCATAGACAACCGAGTCATCTTTCAGCAAAACCCAGCTCCATGAAGCTCTGCCCGGTTTGATAAATGAAGTGTCTTTAATCCTGGAAGGAATGGCTAAATCTGTTCCTAACGTTGATTCCACTATTGTTTTCAGAGAATCCCCAACCACAATTATTCTCCACGGCGTGTACCAGGGCAAAGTTGATTTAGGATTTAACGCCCCGCCCGGAAAAACTTCAGGCTCCTGTGGAAAACCAATAAAGAATTCGTCCCCTATCAATTTTCGTTTTAACCGGCTGCCGCAATAATTTCTATCAACTGCGGTCTCCGTAATTAAGAACCAGTATCTATCGAAATTAAACAACGCCGGGAATACCCATCCTGCTTTTCTAAGAGGAAGTTTACTCGTTTCAACAGCTTGCTCATAATGCTCTTCATAAGAAGGTTGAGTCTGACACCAGCCGGTTTTAGCCTCGGCCATAGGCTGAATCCATGCCTTTGTACCGGATAAAAAATTAAACGAGCTGACCTCCTCTTTAATTTTCTTAACCTCATCCGATTTTTCAGGAAAATAATACCTAAAAGCAACTCCATCATTCGAAACCTGAAAAATCACATTCATTTTGCCACCGGATGAATTTCTCAAATGAAAAATACGTCTGTTACCTGAATAGGAACAAAGACGCTTCTTTCCGTGTACCATCTCATAATCAGTCTTGACAGTCTCAATGCGCGTAGCAGATTCCAGTGAAAGATTTTTCGAGAAATCCTCATCTTCTCTGACCATACCCAATTTGGATTGCTGAAGGATAGCTGTCCCCGAGAACTCAATCCGGTAACATGGACTTTTCTCACTGGATATCCCAAAATATGCAGTTATCTTCCCATCAGGACTGCTAATTGAATGTTCATTTTCTCCCGCAGAACAAATACTAAAACTGAATATACAAAGCATCAAGACAAACGTCTTACACTTATTACCAAGCCACAGAGTACTCACAAGTCCCATAATATATGGCCCTCTTATGTCAAAAAATCTACAATCCCTACTTCACCTCAAGAACTACTACCGACTTAGAAGGTATTTCAGCAACAATCAAATCACCTTCGATATTCACATCGGTCAGGACGATTGGTTTAACTACCTCCGGATTTTCAAACGTATTGTGGTCCGTTATCTTTTCGGTGGTCAGCACCCGTCCGGTGACTTTGCCGGGTTCCATACCATCTAACATACAAGACAGCCTGACATCCTGATTAGGATTGAGATTACAAATCGTAATATGAACGAGCCCTGATTCATCTTTCGAAGCCGAAGCTACTAACGAAGGTATTTCCTCCCTGCCATATTTATAAGCATGACAAAATAACTCGCTCGGTAGTAACGTAGCTCCCTGGTGTACCTTGAACATTTCAAACACATGATATGTGGGCGTAACAATCATCTGCTTACCCTTAGTCAGTATCATCGCCTGCAGCACATTATTGGTCTGGGCAATGTTGCCCATCTTGACCCGCTCGCAGTAGGTATTGAACACATTCAGGAAAATACCGCACGAGACTGCATCACGGAGAGTATTTTGCTGGTACAAAAAGCCCGGATTTGTGCCCGGCTCGGCATCCCACCATGTGCCCCATTCATCAACGTACAGTGCCACACGTTTATCCCGATCATGTTTATCCATTACCTTAATATTTTGAGCAATGAGCTCATCTACACCCAAAGTGTTCTTCATCAGTATAAACCACTCTTTTTCATCGAATCTTGTGGCACTGCCCTTGTCGGTCCAGTTACCACTACCACGTACATAGTAATGCAGACTGACGGCATCCATATGACGAGCTGCCTTTTCCATGACCACGTTCATCCAGTGAAGATTCAAATCGCCCGGACCGCACGCGATCTTAAGAATTCGATTGCCCGAGTAACTGCGAACATAAGTTTGAAAACGGTTATACAAATCCGCATAATATTCCGGTGTCATATTACCACCGCAGCCCCAGTTCTCATTTCCAACACCGAAATAACGAACCCGCCAGGGTTTTTCACGACCGTTGGCGCGTCGCAGGTTAGCCATTTCGCTGTCACCATCGAAAGTCATATACTCGACCCAGTCCTGCATTTCCTCAACCGTACCGGAGCCGACATTTCCCGCAACATACGCCTCGCAGCCTAACATCTCACAAAGGTCTAAAAACTCATGTGTACCAAATTGATGGTCTTCTATAACTCTACCCCAATGCGTATTAATCATCCTGGAACGTTTATTACGAGGGCCGATGCCTTCTTTCCAATGATACTCATCAGCAAAACACCCGCCCGGCCAACGTAATACAGGAATATTTATCTTCTTGAGAGCCTCAACTACATCAGTTCGTATACCCCGCACATTGGGAATATCCGAATCCTCTCCGACCCAAAATCCTTCATATATACAGCGGCCCAAATGCTCGGCAAAGTGGCCGTATATCTCCGGTGAAATGCGTTCCTTACCCTCATTCACATTTACCAGCAACTTGCAGGCCTCACTCCGGTTCGATATGATATGCGTTTTTGCAGATACATCCGCCAATAACCCGCCCAACACCAATAAAATAACAATAATTGTAAGTTTCTTTCTATACATTCCAATATCTCCTAAAAAAATCCTTATTTACTAACAGTGATTCTCTCACTCCTGCTGATTTTACAGCCGGGCATTAAAAATCACCACACTCAATACCTTACTGAACTTCGATATCAACAGATGCTCCTTTAAGTCCATCCGAACTCGCCTCGAACCGGACTTTACCAGATTCGCACATAGACTGCACTATCGCAAGGCACATTCCCTCAAAGGCGCTGCGTTGATGGGCCTTGGAACGAACTATGGTCACTGGGATTGCCGTTGCCAACACCTATTATTCGCCCTTGGCCCTCAACTGTAAAACGTACAAGATTATCAGCAACAGGAACCACCACACCGGCAGAATCAACAATCTCAACTGTTATGTGCATAACATCGTAACCATCCGCAATGATAGAGTCACGGTCGACACTCAGACGAATCGCGGCCGGAGCACCGGCTGTATGTACTTCCTCTTCACAAACTACCTCTTTGTTCCTCCTGCCAACAGCTTTCAGTACACCCGGCTCATAAGGAATATCCCAGCTTAGATGCAAATCTGCGGTAGTCGAATTGATTTTCGGCCTATCATAACGAAACCAGCTGTCTGAATCACCCTGACGAGGAAACTCAAGGCGTTTTTCACCGAAAGATTTACCATTAAGAAACAGCTCGACAGCATCGCAGTTAGTATAACAAAGAACAGGAATCACCTGCCCTTTGCGGCCCGGCCAATTCCAGTGCGGGAAGATGTGAATCATAGGCTTTTCGGTCCACCGGCTCTGATAAAAGTAGTATCCATCCTTGGGAAACCCACAAAGGTCAAGCATGCCGCTGGGAGCACTCTTCCATGGCCAGCGGGCCTCACCAAGATAATCGATACCCGTCCACATAAAATCACCAATTACATAATCGCGAGTGGCAACAAATTTCCAAAGCTGCTCGGCGCGAATCATGCCGGTAGTGTAGTTGGGCCGAACGACACCGGGATCTCTACCGAGTGAGTAGCTTCCCCATGCACTGCGGACGGGAGAACTCTCAGTGCCAACCATTTTCCAGTCGGGATGAGCATGCCGGTCGATACTGTGATATAGCTCACGCCGCTCATGCCAACGGTCAACGTAGTTATAACCGACGATATCAAGCAATTCGAGAAACGCTAAAGTTGTGGAACCACCATCGGCGGCAATATTATCACAACCCTGTGTTACAGGCCGTGTCGGATCCTCCCGGTGGCAAGTCTCGACAAGTGACCGGAGAATCTCGTGGCCACTCTCACGTGGTTGCTCGCGAACCTCGTTGCCAACGCTCCACATAACTACTGAAGGATGATTTCGGTCACGATGAATAAAACTAATCAAGTCCCGTTGAGACCACTCATCGAACGCTACGTGATAGCCATATTTTGTTTTACCTATCTGCCACTCGTCGAAAGCTTCATCCATAACAAGAAATCCCATCCTGTCACAAA
The DNA here is from genome assembly GCA_050117705.1 of Phycisphaerales bacterium. GTDB lineage: Bacteria > Planctomycetota > Phycisphaerae > Sedimentisphaerales > Anaerobacaceae > NIOZ-UU13. The sequence goes on along the minus strand of JASFMF010000023.1, from coordinate 3,541 downwards.
GGTCGAGGAATTCAGGAGCGGGTGGATTATGCGCGGTACGAATGGCATTGCATCCCATTTGTTTAAGTGCTTCAAGCCTGCGTCGCCAAACACCCTCAGGCACAGCCGCTCCGACACATCCGCCGTCATGATGCAGATTGACACCGTTCATTTTGACTCGCTTGCCGTTGAGTAAAAAACCACGGTCCACATCATACTCTATCTTGCGAATCCCAAATGGTGTTATGACCTCATCCATTGGCTCGCCACCTTTGAGGACAACTGTATGTAGCTTATAGAGTACAGGGGTCTCAACTGACCAAAGACTTGGTGATGAAATGCGCACCTGCTGTTTTATTTCGGTTTGCTGCTCGGATTCAAGCTCAAAGCCGGATTCAACGCTGGCCACCTCATGATTATCAGGATCTATCAGGACAGAACGCAGCTTAACATTTGCTAAGTTCTTACTATTATTTTCAACGCGGCTGCTCACAGCCACAACAGCCGATTCGGCAGAAACATCCGGCGTAGTGACATACACACCCCAATGACCAACATAAACCAAATCTGCAACAACTAATCTTACATGCCGGTAAATACCTGAGCCGCTGTACCAGCGCGTGTTGGGCTGATTTGAGTTATCAACCCGCACTGCAATGACATTTTCACCGTCAACCAAATGGGGCGTTAAATCATAATGAAAACTTATATAACCGAAAGGCCGCTTGCCAAGGTATTGTCCATTCACCCAAACGGTACTGTTTTCATATATGCCGTCAAACTCAATCCAAACACAACGGCCAACCGCCGATTCGGGCAGCCTGAAATGCTTACGGTACCAGCCGATACCCGTAGGAAGATACCCACCCGAACCGCCGGTCGGAGCGTTCCGGTCGTACGGCCCTTCGATACTCCAGTCATGAGGCAGGTTCAGCTTACGCCAACCACTGTCATCGAAACTCATCGCTTCAGCGCCCTGATGGTCACCCAGTTTGAACTTCCAGTCAAAATCTATCGATAAATTTCGGCGGCTTTGCCCAACAGCTTGATTTGGTGATGAAATACAAATTAGAACAGTGATGAAAATTACTGGAAACTTAGCCAATCTCTTCATTTGCAATTTCCCTTTTAGCTACCCTCAGGTTTTTTGGGGTCGCTCATCGGACTTGCCGGAATACTGAAACTATCCACATCATCAGGACGGGCCGGATCAAATCTCTTAAAATCATCAATAATATATTTAGCGAGGTCAAGCTTACTTTGTCTAATTCCTTCCACAACACACCTGGCAAGCTGACAACTACCGTAACTATTGTGGTGAGTACCATCTACAAAAGCCTTATCAATGTTTTCCGGCCCCAGAGCTTCATATAGTGACGTGCTCATATTATGTAAATCAATAAGCGTTACATTTTCTTCTTTAGCCACCTGCCGAACTGTCTCGGGATAGTCTCCGAGAGTATTTTTTATTTTTCCATCGTCACCCAGACTCTTGCGATGCATGGATGTCACCAATACGGGAATGCCTCCACGCTCGCGCGCCTCGACAATAAAGTGTTTAAGGTCGGATTTATATATTGCCAGGGCGTTTGGTGAACGCGACTTCATGTCATTATGCCCGAACTGAATAAACAGATAATCTCCGGGCTTCATAAGACTCATTACTTTGTCCAGTCGTTTGGCACCTAAAGAGCTTCTAAGAGATTCACCCGATTCGGCATGATTAGCAATCGCCACAAAAGGCTTAAAGAATCGGGTCAGCATTTGCCCCCAACTATTCCAGGGCTCAAGCGCCTGGTCACAAACCGTGGAATCACCAAGAATATAAATAGTAGGAATATCATCTACTTTGGTAATTTCCATCGCACAAACACAGGGACGAATATTATTGAATTCCAATGTCAGCTTATCGTCCCACGCCCATGCCTCGAAAGTCTTTTCCCTGCCTTTCAATCTAACCTGACCACCAGCAGATATCTTTGGTATTCTGGTATTAACCACAAATGTCCTCATTTCGAATTTCCCGGATGCCGTTTGCACTTTCTCCACCATCAGTCTCCGCAATTCCGCCTTGATGGTCGTAATCGATTCCCCTTCCAAATCTCCTAATATTATTGTCACCTTATAATTTCCCTCTGGCAAAGCAACAGAAAAATAAAAAGGTTTGTCACTCGTGCAAAAATCGCCTCTCAGAGTATCATCTCCAAATCTATCAACAGCCAAAACCTCCGCTTTCGGCTCAAACCCATAACCAAGCTCTTTCGTGTACACAGTTGTCGGTAAAATTCGTATATATCCAGGTTCAATCCTGCCAGAGCCGAAATCAAACTTAAAGCTAATTCGCTTATCTGATTCTTTAGCTACGGCACATGACAGACAAACCGAAAACACAAATGTAACAATAAAGAATATAATCTTTTTCATTCTAATCGCCCTCTTATGAATCTATAATCTATGCAGTAAGATTTGCTTTATTTCCTCTATACACCTTGTAAAGGCCAATTGACAGATTCCGTCCGTGCGGTTTTAAGATACCCTTCGATTTTCGAAATAACATCAGGATGTTCAGACGCAACATTATGCTGTTCGCTTATATCTTCAGAAAGGTCAAACAACAAAAGAGGCTGCCCCTTTTTCAGGCTAATAGCCTTCCACTTACCCCAGCGAATCGCCTGCTGAAATCCACTCTCGAAGTACTCCCAGTATAAAAATCTGTCGCCCAAATCTTTCGCCTTACCCAAAAGCACAGGCAAAACACTCACTCCATCTATATTTTCAGGTAACCGTCCACCCGCAAGGTCCGCCGCAGTGGGAAGGACATCCGCAAAGTACCATGGGGCATGACTCACCGAGCCGGCTCTTATTTTACCGGGCCAGCGAACAATCATAGGCACACGAATCCCTCCATCATACAAGTCACGCTTATAACCACGCAGCGGCCCGTTGGAATCGAAGAACTCCGCAACCTCTGTGAGTCGTTGCCTCGGTTCCGAACGAGGCCCATTGTCGGAACAGAAAAAGACAATAGTCTTTTCATCAAGTTTTAGTTCTTTTAGCTTCTGCATCAGTCGCCCAATACTCTCATCAAGCCGATGAACCATCCCTGCATAAATTTTAATATGTTCAGGCCAGTCCTTTTCCTTATAAGGGCCCAGGTCGGGCGCTTCAAGAGGACTGTGTGGGTTATTATATGCAAGGTAAAGAAAGAAAGGTTTGTCTTTATTGTTCTTTACAAAATCAATAGCTTCATTTGTGCAGATATCAGTAGCGTAACTGCCCCTGGCCTGGTTCGCATTACCTGTCACATCGTATAATTCCCTGTTGCGAAACCGCTGCCTCGGGAAGTATCCCCCCGTCATGCCGGCCCTGATTAACCACCCATAGAATTCATCAAAGCCCCTGTTCAAAGGCCCGGCTTCCGGATTGTAAGCACCAATATGCCACTTGCCAACTAGGCCCGTACAATAACCCGCCTGCTGCATCACATGTCCAACAGTCTTATCTTCCTCTGTCAGATACATCCGCCTGACTTGCCGTCTGCCTTTGTACCCGAGCGAGCCAC
>JASFMF010000022.1:0-9761 GCA_050117705.1 Phycisphaerales bacterium | reverse complement strand
ACAAATCAGACTTATCGCCGAAGCCGCCTGTGTATCTGCGTCACCGTTAGCTGCATATGACATTGTAGGATAACCTAATGGTCTGAATACTTTCTTTAAAGCCAAAGCTCGCATCTTTGTTAGATTTAATAACTGTTCCTTGCTGTCTGAAGCCTTTAGGTTTAGGATGATGTCTTCAACTCCTTCGGCTTTAATTTTTTCGGTTAGTTCTGCAAGAGCGTCAAGTGTTTCGGCTTGTGCTACGATTGGACATCCATTTTCTTTTGCAATTTTAGACATCTCTGAAGCTGTGTCGGTAGTGGCCGAGGCGAGTAAAGGGACTGATTCTTTGGTTTTAGCAACTGCTGCGGACATTGCTTCAGGTGATTGGGTGACCAGTATTAGAGCAAGATCGCTGGAGTTCTTTGCCGTTTCAGCGGCTTGTGCGAAGGTTTCAGCAGAGCCGCTGTCATTGACTACTGCTATGGCTTTAACTCCTATCTTAATCCCGATTCGCTCAAACTGGAGCGCATTTACGGATTCTATACGTTTACTCAAATCTTCTCCACTAAGTTTGTCTGAGACAGTTACGGCCAGAGCGGTCGGATTATAAAATTTTTCTTCATGCCGGAACATTACCGTTTCCTGCCCGGTTTGTACCTGATTGTCTCCGGTTCCGAATACGACTTTTCGCATTGGTGGAGCTGCCGCGGCGGCAAGCTTTTCTTTAGCTTCATCGGAAACATCGGGGCAGTCTTCGAGCTTGGCGCGTTTTTGGGCGAGCGCCATAGCAAATGCCAGGCAAGTAGGCATGCCACACTTTTTGCAGTTGGTTTTTGGTAATAGTTTAAATATTTCCAGTCCTGTTAGTGCCATAATAAATCTCCTTTAAGTCAGAAATCAGAGGTCAGAAGTCAGAGATTAGAGAAATTTTGCCATTTGTTTGTTAGGCTGTAAAGCATTGCATTGACTTCGTCATATCTATCATCTAATTTCTTGTACTCATCTTCATTCATATATCTGCAATCTCTTGAAAAATCCAGCCATCCTCTTGTTTCTTCGGATGACCCCAAAGAATCATTTAGATGTCTAATGAATACTTGTTCGTACTTCCTCTTAGCATATCCTTCACGTATGTTTATAGCAACCGATCTTGATGATCTTCGTATCTGATTTGTTAATGAATATATTTCTTCTTTAGGGAATTTCTTGGTTATCTCAAATATCTCCATAGCAAGCTTATGCGCCAGTTGATACACACTTAAATCTCTTACATTTTTAATCACTGGTAGCTTTCTGTCTTCTGTCCTCTGTTATCTGTCTTTTGTTCTTAGAACATAGGTTCTAAAGCAGTTGCGGGATGCTCATTTTTGGCCAAAAATTCCAATACTTCTTCCTCAGTTGTGGCTGTTGTTTCATCCGCAATTTTAGCCAGAAATTCTTCCGGTGCCAGCCCGATTTCCTCAATTCTTTTAGAAAAAGCATCCTTGATTTCTTCTTTAAGCATTTTGGGCATCCAAACAATTCGCTTGATACCATCTTCGGCGGCAATGAATTTTTTCGAACAAATATAATGTTTCGAATGTCCGATGAAGCCGGGAGTTTGCTGTCCGCCGCCGACGGTGCCGGCCAGAGTCGAGAATTTCATGCCGCAGGGCGTCATATCTGGATACTCTCTGTTGACAATCATGATGCCTCCTGTTGAAGGTAATACCGCCGCGATGCATTCGAAGCAGCCGCAGGAGGTCATTGGGTCTACAATCATACTGTACTGGCTCATTCGTTCGATGTTACCGCCGCTGGATTTGATGACAAATGCATTAATCTTGTCCCACTGGCCGATAGTTGGCTCAATGCAATTTCCTTTGGAGATGGGCTGATTGGGTCCTGATGGGGTTATTTCGAATGCCGCACGGCAGTCTAACCAGCTATAAGCTCCGCATAAACCCGGACGTTCCGGAGAAACTACACAAACATGATTCGGTGCGAAACTTTGACAGAGCGTGCAGGAATAAAAGGTGTCGATGTCTTCGTCTTGCATACCTGCTAATCGAGCATCACGCTCTGCGTAAATCGCCTGGGCTTGTTTGCGAAGCTCTTCTACTTGTTTTTCGTCTGTGAATAACTTGACCTGGACTTTATCTATGATGCTTGAGTACTCGCCATGATATTTCGCATGGAGAAGCTTGCCAATGTGTTCGAGTTTGAAACCTGCTTTTGCAGCATCTTTACTGATTCGCACCCAGTTTATATCTCGCTGGCCCATATGCCAGATTCCCTGGGCCTCGTTCAGGAATGTGTGTATGTGCCGTTCAAGTACAGGCTCAAAATCAGGCTGCATTTTTCTTCCTGCGACTTCGACTATAATGCCCAAAGGCAGTCTGCCACCCGGCTCAAGCGAGTCAACATCAGAGCCTATAACTTCTACATCCCCATCTTCGACATCGCTTATGTCCCGCATCCTGAGCCATTCGAAGGCGGGAGTTCTTTGTCCTCCGAATTCACAATGCATTTCTTCTTTTCGGATACGTTCACCCTCGAAGGCGGGGCTTACAGATACCGGGATAGCTATTTCAGTAATTTTAATTTTTAGGCCTCTGACCTCAATAGCCTTCTCTACTATCTGGTCGTGAGGAATTTTAGAAACGACATGTTCATAAGTGCATATACCTGTAGGCAGAATCTCAGGTATGTCCGAATCGGCAATAACCGGGAAACCATAATTAATTGCACCGGCGGCTGTGGCGTACCACTCATCTGTAACTTCACCTAAAGGCATAACGAAAGCGAAGATTCTGTTTTTATTGTATAGCAGGTTGCGCCTGAAATCTCCAGCCTGAACACCTCCGAAGCTAAGTGCAGCCCGGCTTGCAAATCCGAGCGCATATATTGCAGAAGTTATATCACGTCCAAAAGGCACAAGCCGTGTTTCCCAGCCTAACTGCACACCGCCTTCTACGAGCTGCTCGGCAAAAGTAGAGCCGTTATTGTGAGCAGACATAAAGACATACAGACAGCGTTCCTGCAGCTTGCGTGCGATTTCAACTGCCGTTTCGACATCCGGCGCAGCACCGACTATGGCTGCAAAGCCGGGTGCTGTTCCATCTACAAACTGAATACCGCGTTCACGGAGGATTATATCATCTGCCGCTCCAAGCCATATGCCGTCCACGGGATTGGGGCCGATTAAATACTTACAGGCTTCGATAACTTCTTCTGCAAAAAGAGTTGCCATGCCGGCGTCAAGCGCCTGGCCTAAATAAGGCACCCATAAATCATCATCAACTGGCGGAGGCAGTAAACCCTTAACCTCTTCCATCACTTCGTTAAAGTCTGATAGTTTTTCTACAGCTCTACCCGTCATTGAGTAAATGATGGGCATATAGTAGCCGGTGTTTGGGAACTCGACTTTGCAGTCTTCACCTTTATCTTTGATGGCCTGCATTAAAATGTCTTCGGCTTGTTTGGCTATCTTATGAGCGCCACGGATAGCTGCTGATGCAATGATTTTAGACATAGAATAACCTACCTTTTATTTAATAAGCTGTGTTATACTTTGCTCTCATATTCTTCTACTCTATAGTTAATGCTCTGCGGTCTTCCATATCGTAGAGCTTGCGTTCTGTCTCTTGATTGATACCCAGTGCATCGCGTTTGCTTTCGATTTGCTGGAGAATCAATTCTGCAGCCTTAACCGGGTCTGATTCGACAGCCCATCGGCCGCCGAGGTCTTTTTCAATTCCGTTAAAAAGATAATCACTAACATTCTTGCTGCCTGAGACCGGCAGAAATTGCTCGCCAAAGACTACCAATGCACCGCTGGCAACAAAATATTGGCCGATGGAGATGGCTTTTTCAGTAATCGATTCAAGACAGGCCCCGGCCGCCGGTATCTCGGAAATATCCTCACCGAGGCCACCTTCCCGAACAATTTCGGTACAGGCGATAAGCAGGCGGGAATTATCCACGCAGCTTCCACATGTAAGAACCGGCGGAATACCAACGGCTTCGCAGACTTCCCTCAAACCCGGGCCGGCTAATTCGAGCGCCTCTTTTGGATTTGTAAGTCCCTGTTTGCTGCATGCAATAGTGGCGCAGCCGGTAGTTAATACAAGGACATCCCTTTTGATTAGTTCCTTTGTCAGAGTAGTATGAGTATAGTCGTGCTGTACTTTGGGATTTGTGCAGCCTACGATGCCTGCGACACCACGGATCCGGCCATTTATAATATTATCATTCAACGGACGATAACTGGCACGATATTTACCACCTAACATATAGTTGATAGATTCATGGCTAAAACCTACCACGGCCTTTTGTTTTTCATCTGGGATATTGACTTGGCCGCGATTGGAGTAATTTTCAATAGCTGTTTTAATCAATTTTTTAGCAGTGCTAAGAGCTGTTTTTTCCTGCATCGCGACGTGTTCGACACCGAGGATTTTCGCTTTGTCGGCGGTGGTAATTAATTTTGTATGGAAGCAATTGGCGATTTCTGCTAATCCTTGCATGACGCATTGTACATCGACGGCCATAAGTTCGACAGCACCGGTCGCAATAGCCAGTTCCTGACTGAGGAAATTGCCGGCAATTGGAACTCCGTGGCGCATCAACAGTTCATTTGCTGTGCAGCAAATCCCGGCAACGTTGATTCCTTTTGCCCCGGCCTTTTCCGCTTCTATCTGCAGGTCTTTATCCTGAGAAGCTGCAACTATCATTTCGGACAAGATAGGTTCGTGGCCGTGAACGATGATATTGACCTGGTCTTTCTTTAATACACCAAGATTGACCTCTCCACGACCTGGATAAGGAGTTCCGAAAAGAATATCCTGCAACTCGGTAGCCAGCATTGAGCCGCCCCAGCCATCGGCAAGGGATGTTCGGCTTCCGTGCATAATGATGTTTTTGAAATCTTGATCCACTCCCATGTGGGTTCTGTGCAGGGCCTCAACGACCTCGCGGTCAACTGCACGTGGTGTTATACCAAGCTTTTTCCAGATTTCCTGGCGAGGTTTCGGGGCACGATGCACCATGAGCTGTTCACCATGGGGTTTTCCAAATTCCGCCAGCGCGATTTCTCCAATATCTGTAGCGATGTCTTTAACTGAACGGTCTTTCGTTTTGACGCCCAAATCTTCGGCTACTTTATATAATTTGATAATATCCTTGAACTGATAGTCCGGTGCTTCACCTTTAGCGGTTGCGAGAAATACTTCGGCTACACCTCGACCGTGGTCGCTGTGAGCACTGGCACCTGCAGCTATTGCCCTTAGGAAATTACGGGCGACAATAGTATCTGCATCTGCTCCACAGACTCCCGACTTTGGTTCTTCTCCAAAAGGATTAATTCGGCACGGCCCCATACTGCAAATTCGGCAGCAGATTCCCAGTTTTCCGAATCCACACTGAGGTGACTGGGCATCAAGCCTGTCCCATGCATTCTCCAGGCCTTCTTTGGCCATATGATCTATCATTTCTTGTGCTGCTTTATCGCTACTACGTTTTTTCGGATCCATAAAAAATACCTCGGTACTTAATTTGCTCTAACAAATTATCGTATTTCATTTAATACTTCAAGCACAACTATTGACTCTTCTCCTCATTCCTTATTCCTTTCTATAAACCGTAGTAGCTTTAAGCCGTACGGTGGTTTGCAGTTTTTTGCATTTTGTACAGAGGTGTATTCGTTCAAGGAATTCTTCGCAATTCGCTAATTTAAGTTTTTCCAGGATGCGTTCACTCACCTGCATACTGACTATGGGTTCTCCACATTGCTGGCAAACAAGTAACTTCGCCCGCGATTTGAATGGTGATATTTCTACCTCCTGCTGGTCTTGATGAATCCTGATTTTGATGGTTCCCACCGGACAAATGGCCTCACAAGCTCCGCAGCCGATACAATCTTCGGAAGGTTGTCGGAAAGGCGCCGCCACAGCACGGTCCACACCGCGCCCGGCAAAGCCAATAGCCGCTTGTCCAATGATTTCTTCACATACACGAACACACAGGCCGCATAAGATGCAATTTCGTTGACTCTCCGTGACCTTGGGATAGTGTGTTTCTTTTACACCCATACGCTCGGCCAATTCCTTAAGCTCCTGGCTTTCCGGCGCTCTGGCGAGCAATAGCTCCATGACACCGCGGCGAGCTTGCTGAGCCCTTTCACTGGAGACATAAACGACAATGTCCCGGCGTACGGGGTAATTACAAGCGGTGATTAATTGCCTCCAGTCACCGCGGTCAAGCTCCACCATACAGAGCCGGCACGACGCATCGCATGAGATAGCTTCATGATAACAAAGGGTTGGAATCCATATCCCGGCCTTTTTTGCAGCGTCGAGAACGGTGGCATCCTTTTTCACTTCGACCTCAGATCCGTCTATTGTTACTTTAAACACTAACTTACCTTTCCTTATACTTTTAACACCGCAGTAAAAGGGCATTTATCCCAACATGTACCGCAGAGCGTGCACTTTTTCTGGTTAATAACATGGGGGACTTTTTTCTCCCCAACGATTGCATCCGCCGGGCAGTTCTTCAGACAGATACCACAAGCTTTGCAGGCCTCGGGATCAATCTCGTAACGGAACAGGCCGCGACATTCTTTAGCCGGGCAGTGGAGGTCTAAAATATGTGCGTCGTATTCATCGCGGAAAAAGCGTATTGTGGAGAGAACTGGATTTGCAGCAGTTTTCCCAAGGGCGCACAAAGCCGTTCCCTCCAGGAGATCAGCTAACTGCTCAAGTTTCTCCACTTCATCAATCTCTCCTTCTCCCTTTGTTATGCGCTCGAGAATGTGCAGCATTTGTGACAAGCCTTCCCGGCAAGGTGTGCATTTGCCGCACGATTCTTTTTGAAGAAATTCGGTGAAATATTTCGCGACCTTCACTATACAGGTGTCTTCGTCCATGACAATCATACCGCCGGATCCCATCATGGAACCAAGCTTGGTCAGTTCATCGAAGTCTACACGAGCATCAAGGTGTTCGGCGGGTATGCAGCCACCGGAGGGGCCGCCTGTTTGGACTGCCTTGAAGTGCTTACCATCGCGTATGCCCCCACCGATTTCGTCGATGATTTGCCGTAGTGTGATGCCCATAGGAACCTCGACCAGTCCGGTATTGACCACGTTTCCAACCAGGCTGAATACTTTTGTTCCTTTAGACTTTTCTGTTCCGATGCTGGCAAACCATTCCCCGCCACGTTTTATGATTTGTGGTATATTGGCCCATGTTTCCACGTTGTTAAGATTGGTGGGCTTGCCCCGAAGACCGCTTTCCGCCGTATGAACGTACTTAGCTCGGGGTTCACCGGAGCGGCCTTCCAGCGAGGCCATTAACGCCGTGGACTCGCCGCAGACGAACGCGCCACCACCACGGTTGATTCTGATGTCAAAAGAAAACGAACTGCCTAATATATTCTTACCCAGCAATCCCATTTCGCGGGCTTGTGAGATTGCAGTTTTCAGATGCTCCACGGCCATAGGATACTCATTGCGAACGTAGATATAACCATGTTCCGACCCAATGGCATATGCGCCGATGAGCATGCCCTCTATGACGGAGTGAGGATTTCCTTCCATAATGGAACGATCCATAAAAGCCCCGGGGTCGCCCTCATCGCCATTGCAGATGACATATTTGGGAGAGCCTTCGGCCTCACGGCAGGAACGCCATTTTCGTGCAGTCGGGAAGCCCCCGCCGCCCCGGCCCCTTAGCCCAGCCACTTCAACTTCTGAGATTACCTCTTCGGGCGTCATCGAGGATATCACCTTTGCAAGAGCGCTGTATCCTCCTTCCACTATGTAGTCGGAAATTTGGGTAGGGTCGAACCGGCCGTTACCGATTAGGACGATGCGTTCCTGAACTTTGTAAAACGGTATTTCATTCGCTCTCTCGGCTTTTTCCCCTGTGTTATGATCCTCGTATAGCAGTCTCTGAACTACTCTTCCTCCGAGTACGGTTTCACGGAAGATTTCGGCCACATCAGGCTCTTCGACCTGTTGATAGAAGATTTCTCCAGGCTCGACTACGACAATAGGGCCTCGTTCGCAGAATCCGTGGCAACCGACACATTTTGCTTCAACTAGAATATTCTGAATGGTTCCCTTAGCGGCCTCGCAGAAGAGTTCGTAAAGCTTGCGTGAACCCTTGGCGGCGCAGCCCGTTCCGATGCAGACTCTCACAACTTTAGAGGCATGGTCGGCGCGGCTATGGAATGCCTGCACGAAACGTTCGATATCGTTAGTACTAATGAATTTTGTGGAAGCTTTGATCATGTTACAGCCTCCTTTGTGCCGGTCTCTGTGGATTCTTCGGCAGGCTGAAGACCATGCAGAATTTCAAGTGCCGATTCTGGGCTCACACCATCATGGTATTTTCCGTCCACTACCATAACTGGAGCAAGGGCACATGCGCCTACACAGTTGACAGCGTTAAAACTAAATAAGCGGTCGCGGGTTGTACCGCCCGGATCAACATGGAATTCTCGGCAGATAGCCTCGGAGATACCGGGTGCGCCCTTCAGGTAACATACCGTGCCCATACATAGTGTTACTTCATGCGCCCCTTTTGGTGATAGGCGAAAAGATGAATAGAATGTCGCCACAGCAAACAGGCGGCTCATTGGCACTTTTAACCGCTCTCCCATATATCGTAGGTGCTCTGTTGGCAGGTAGCCACATTCGGATTGCAAATCCTGCATCATGGGTATGAGCATCCCGGTGTCTTCATCATAACGTTTAATTATCTGTTCTATAATCTCCTTATCTTGGGGCATATTTGCTGTTTCCTACAGTTTTTAATTATTAGTATCAATATACAGTTTCTACTAAGCTTTGTTTCCTGCTAATATACGTTTTATGGGTTTATGGCCTCAAGTTCCTTCGTTTTACCCTAAGGATAGCTAAATAGTCTCAATAGTTACTTCCTTACCTCTTTTCCGGAGTTCCTCGGCTATCTCACGCACTACAGCCAGCTTCATACCTAATTGTCGCGGTAGGTCCGGATTTTGATGAGCCGGATTCACACTTAGGCCTACCATGAAGTGGATATGGTCGACATCTAAGCACAACCGGATCAAAGCTGAGGACCCGTCCACATCGAATTTTACTGTTTCTTTATCGGCGCCCGAATGCAGCAGGTCATTAGCCTTGGTTAGGGTCAGAATCCCCTCAGTTGTTAGATCGACGCCTTCCACTATAGCAAGTGGAGGCACATCAGGTTTTGCAGTGGCCAGATCGACTTCTAATGGCTTGCCACCCATATAATGGGCGACGATTTTTGCTGTGGTTCCCCCACAGACCGCCAGAAAGCCGGTTTTTTGTCTAAACCTTTTAACGATTTCTTCATCGGCACTCCTGTCTACAGGCGGGCCTGTCAGTATAGTGGCCACAAGCTTATGTCGGGCTTTTACGACGGCCACAGTTATATCATCGCCGGGCCTATTACAGTATAGATCACATACGGCTTGCGCAAGTTTCTCGGCGAACTCTTTTGCGGAAAGGTCTGGGTGGGAGTGTTCCTGAAGGAAGCTTGTGATTTGCTCCAGACCCCATCCGAGGGGATAAAGCCCTCCTATGCCGGCGTTTACCACACCATCGGAGACAAAGACAATCCAGTCTCCACTTTTTAATTGTAATTCTGATTCGTGAATGGTCTTACTCTCAATTTGGCGCTCCTCATAAGGCACAGAAACAAATTTTCGCCCTCGTAACAGAATGAACGGGGGGGTGTCGAACTCTACTACCCGAGCGCGCCCGTCGCGAAAGAATTGCGCGATGG
>JASFMF010000021.1:0-9762 GCA_050117705.1 Phycisphaerales bacterium | reverse complement strand
TACGACTTATTACTGGGCTATTGATGAAGTCGGTGCTGCACCGGACAACACGACCTATGCAGGCGAGGTATGGAGCTTCACTACTATGCCTGCTATCCAGACCTCTGATGATCCTAATCTCATCGGCTGGTGGAAATTTGATGAAGGTGCGGGAAGGACCGTTCTTGATTGGTCCGGTCATGGCAATCACGGTGCCATCCTGGGCAACCCAGCCTGGGTAGCCGGCACCGGCGATGATGCTGATGCTTTTGCGCTGGACTTTGATGGTTTTGGTGATTATGTGGACTGCGGCATCCCTGCGGTTCTTGACACCATCGAACAGATAACAGTAGCAGCCTGGATAAGAGTCGATGTTTTCGAACAGACCGATCAGGCCATCGTTAGCAAAGGACAGAATGTCTGGAGATTGGTAAGGAATGGTCTAACGTCCAACGAGCTGCGGTTCGATTGCGGCGGGCAGGCTATTGGAAGCACAAATGTCAATGACGGCGAATGGCATCACGCTGTCGGGATGTCTGACGGTGCAACGGCTTCCCTTTATGTGGATGGCGCACTGGATGCTCTCAACGCCAGCGCGGGTGCTGTTCCTATTGACCCCAACCTGACCTTATGGATCGCGGATACCAACAGGCCGGGCGAAGGACCTCAGGCATGGAACGGCCTCATTGACGACGTTCGCATTTATAACAGGGCCTTGACGCTGGAAGAGATTGAGCTGATTATGAGAGGTAATCCGCTGCTTGCCTGGGATCCAAAACCCGTTTACGGTTCAACAGTAGATTATTTGAATGTCTATCCTCTTACCTGGTCACCGGGAGAGAATGCGGTCCAGCATGATGTATACCTGGGTCTCGATAGGCTTGCTGTGGCCGATGCCGATACATCAACTGCAGATATATATCAGGGCCGACAGGATGCTAACAGCTTTGACGGGTCTCCGGAAACTCTCATTTTGAATCAGGATTACTATTGGCGTATCGATGAAATCAACTCAGATGAAACTATCACTAAAGGCAGTGTTTGGAGGTTTACGGTACCTGATTATCTTTTAGTGGAAGACTTCGAGGCCTATAACGACCTTAATGAAGACGAGGCAGGTTCCAACAGGATATATCTGGCCTGGTCCGACGGATATGCCAATCCTACTGTCAATGGTTCCACTATAGGTTACCCCGAGCCTGATTTTGTCAACGGTGAGCACTTTGTTGAGACCGATATTGTCAATAGCGGCAGCCAGTCGGGTCCGCTATTGTATAACAACACCACGGCAAGCTACTCAGAGGTAACAATCAGCACAGATCTCCTGATAATAGGCCCGGATTGGACTGTCGGTGAAACTGAGACATTAGCACTGTGGATATATGGCGACCCGAACAATTCCGCCACCGAGCAGATGTACGTTAAGATTGACGATGCAAAGATATCTATCAATCCCGATCTGACTTTAGCGGACTGGCAGGAAGTTACTATTGACCTGGATGATGTTAATACCGATCTGAGCAATGTCACGACATTTGGTATCGGTATTGAAAGAACAGGCGCAACCGGTGGTGAGGGTATGGTTTTCATAGACGATATTCGTCTGAATTTACTCTTACAACAATAATCAGGACTACAATATGAAAGGTGTTAACGACAGAATGTTGTCTGGTTGATATACTTGTATTGTGTAATTTCAGGGGCTTATACTGTTTATTTTGTATAAGCCCCTTTTTCTTTGTTTCTCATTCATACGTTTTTTTATGTTGGTCATTACATCGGGTAATATTTCATCCAGGCGTACATGCTTGCTGCTGAAATCAAAACCAAAAAAGGTTTTTACTCGGGTATATTTATTTGTCCTTCATTAAATTAATATTCTTGTTGTTATTTTGGTTTAGCAACAACAGTCGTTAAATTTTCGCAGATTTCACGGACTTTTTCTAATTGCTCTGAGTATTTGTTTTTTACGCCTTGATTCTCAAGCATTTCACTTAATTCATCAATTTGTTCTAAATACAATTTTTGGATTTCCTTTATTATCTCTTTCGTTTTAGCCGTCGATGTTTCAGAAAGTAGATGGAATCCTTCTTTGGAAACGGAAATGGCTCGATTTAACTCTTCCGTAAATTGTTTATAGTGTTTTAAGATTGCAAACTCTCTTGCAGCGGTGATATAGAAAATGAAGCTGCTAAGTTTATTCTTTGCATCATACTCTAAACTTAATGCCATTTGGCCATAAAACTCGGCACGGTTAAACCGTGCCTTTTTATCAATTTGGTTTTCCAAGTTTTTCTGAATTTCAACAAATTTACAATCCAAGACTCCAACCTCTCTTTGAATACTGACCTGAGTTTCATTCTTAATTTGTTCTATTTCGTCTTTAAGACGCTTTTCAGTTTTATCGAAAGATGAAGATTGAATACTTTGAATTATTAAAGGCATAACTACACCTATTAAAGTGCCAAGTAAAACGACCGTAATAATCAGTTTGAGCCAAGCATTATGATAAAAAGCATCTACGTTCTTCACTACATCAAGGCCATTAATCACAGGTTCGGCGGCCTGAGCGATTAAATTCAACATGATTTCTCCTTTCTTATATAAGTTTCCCGCTGCAACGCAGATGGTTTGTTAATTATATAAGACACAGTTGCTTCTTCCAGTGACCAATAGGTTATTTAAGTTTCAGAAATATGTCAAGAGCTGGCTTTTGTATTCTCATTTATTCGTTTTTTGATGTCGGCCATTACAGGCGATACATAGCAAATAGCTGATTAAGGAATTAGAGATTAGCCCATCTAAACAATCATTAATCAATCATCAATTGCCTGATTTGCGCCTGTCTTTTATCTTCAAATTCCTGTTCGGTAAGTTTTGGCGATGTTCGGCCCTTCGGCTTGCCGAAGTTTGCCTTGAATTGCTCAACGTCTTTCTGAACAGCCTTTTTCTTTTCGGCCAGCAACGCCGGAGCCTGCCCCCCGGCAGGCAAAGGCGAAGGCGTTGCAATAGTTTCTACAGTAGTATCTTTTATAGTTGTGTTATTAGTATGTAGACAATTCTGTCGTACTTGGATGCACTGTTTTGTCGCAGTAGGTACGTCAGTTTTGTCTATACCCCCCTGACAGTTCTGTCGTAGTAGAATGTGTTTAGCCTGCCCTGTTATAATAGCTTTTTTGTTGATTTCGTTCCCCATATAAAGCAGGCTTTGGGCAGCTTTGACATCCGGATGCGATTTGGCCCAGATTGTGCGATATCTGCCTTTAGGGTGAACCCAGAATATGCAACCGGCTTTCTTTAATTCCTTAACCTTTCTTGAGACAGTGCGTTCGCCGATATTGAACATTTTTCCAAGAGTTTCGTTGCTTTGCCAGCAGCCTTTTCGGCCGAAGCTGTGAATATGGGCAAGCAAAAGCTGTTCACGGGGACCAATTTTGTTATTGCAGAGGATATGATAAGGCACTTTCAGGTAAAGCTCTTTTTGACCCGTTTTGTTCTTCTTATTCGCCATTTGCCATCAGATTAAATGGTGAGGCAAGCCCCACCCTACGGCTAATCTCTGATATCTAATTCCCTAATTAACAAATTCACTATCCCCATAATTGGAGCACCCCTACACGTTTGGCAAAAATTTTAGGAATGTTTAAAAAAACAAAATCGCTAAGTGCCTGCTTTGAAGTGAGATAAAATTTTTTCAAAAAATTTGTTTTTCCATTTACCCCCCTACGCTTTTGGCAAATATTTTCACTTTTTTCAAACTTTTTTGGGATTTTCCTGATCCTGGCACGGCGGTTAGGGCAGAAGGCAGAGGAGGGGGGAAGTTAAGGTGTGAAAAATAAAAAAGGCGCAAGCCCCGATTAAATCAAGGCCTACGCCCCATCTATCTGAATTTTGGAGAAATTATTTTGAACCAGTCAGCCAGTAACAGGCAAGCCAACGTAAATCCTCGATATTAACACTCGAATCATTATTAAAATCGGCCACGTCACACTGGCTGCAATCCTTCCGGAACCAGTTAGCAGCGAACAGGGCGAAATCAGTGAAATCCACGATTCCGTTGCCGTCTATATCACCGGTTACAGGTTTACCCCGATATAGATGCACCTTTCCGTCTCCGGAACCGATAAGCGCATCAAGATAGCCATCTATGGGGCCGAAGCTGCTGTTTCCTGTCCAGTAGCACACGAATGGCCTGGAACGGACTGAGTGTGGAAGATCAATCGGATTATAATCGGATTCGACGAGTATATAATCCGAGAAATCAGGTTTGGTATCAGAGCCAACATTGCTATAAAACAGCAGTTGACCGTCCGTATTACCTGTAAGAATATCTTTCCTGCCATCGTTGTTAAAATCGCCAACTACAGGACTCGACCGCAAACTCTCCACGACAAGGTCTGAACCGTTCGTCTTTGCGAAGGTTTCGACAAGAAAATCCGGGTCAGTATCACTGCCTTCATTGATAAAGATATGTATTTTACCGTCGAGTGCACCAACAACAAGGTCTTTCCTGCCGTCATTGTTCCAGTCTACGACTGTAGGAGTCGCTCGGTTTCCAACGTCGATATTTTGTTTTGAGCCGGATTGGCCGACCCGGAGAAATGCTCCTTCGTCAAATGCCGGCTTTTCATCGGTGCCGATGTTCAAAAAGATTTTGACAGTTCCGTTTGATTGGCCTACGAGCAGGTCCTTGCATTCATCGGCGTCCCAATAGACGACTCTTGGAAAGCAACCCAGACAGCCGGATGTAGGACAGGTCAGGTCGTCGTTGTCAGACTGGACGTAGAAATATTCCGAGAACTGCGGTTCAGATTCGGTTCCTACATTAAGGTAAACCCGGATTTTACCGGGGTCACTGTAGCCACCTTCGCCAATGACAAGGTCGTTCAGCTCATCGTTATTCCAGTCTACGAATGATGGCACGGAGTAGCCGGGGACATCGATGGCGACCCCATCGGCCTGAACGAGTTCTTCAGCTTTGAAGTTGAATAGTGTATTAGTATTGTTTGCGTTTTCGAGATCTGGAAAGGTTATTAACTCCAGGTAAGCCTCTCTAAAATCAACATCCCCGAAGGAATAATAACCATTGAGAGGGCCGGTAAGCATTAGAGTAACATTGTTGTCAATCAAATCATTTGTCCAGTTATGTTTGCTTACATCTATATGAATTGTTGTCCATAACCAGTCATCACCATTGAACATAACGGTGCCTACCAGTTCGCTTACTATTTTACTTTCTTCAATATCCGGGTCATGATGCCGTGTGTTTACCCAATCATCATTCGGATCGTACCATAGAGTTCTTTGGGTTGTATTTTCGCTGAAGTCTCGTATGCGTGCTGAGAAGGATGCCGATATAATGAATTCTGTATCAGGTATTTCCGAAATATCGAAGCAAAACCAGGCCTGTTCATTACCAACTTGAGCTATTGTGTCTCCTCTATCCCATACGGCATTACTGTCTCCGCCGTCGCCTATGGTTGGCAGGGAGTTTTGGAATGCAGTGAATCGATATGTTTTAGCAAAAGCAGGAGTGGCTGCCAGTAAAGCAACCGCAGTTAGTATATACAATTTTCTCTTCATCGTTCCTCCATCGTTTCAATTGCTTTGACACAAATGAAGCAATTACCTGAATCTATTTCCCCCTTCTCCCGAGACAGATTTTTTGTCTGTCGAAGCCGTTTCCAATATGCAAATAGCCAATAATATCAGGCCTTAGCATGCTATCCAATACTATCTCCCTGCTGCGTACCATTAAAAAAATGCCGGAATAGAGCAGGTGTTTTTCGGAGGATACGAATAGACATTTCCTCACCGCCCATCCTTGAATATATAATAGTTTATCCGACTGTCTTAAAGAAGTCAAGCGAAAACTGCATCGATTCGGCCGGTAAAGGGACATTATTTTGTGAGATTTTCCTCTGCCACTTGCCGTATCGGCGGCTAAATGGTTATAATTGCTGATATGCAGGAAAGGAACAAGAACAAATGCGGAGATTATCGGCTATTGTTGTTTTTATGCTGCCGGCGGTTAGTATCCTGTTAATCGCGGGTATTTTTCTGGCCGAGTCCGCTCAAAGGATGGGACAAATAATGAACGAACAAAATAAAACCGTTACCACGCAGGGTATTCAAAATCTTATTATTACAGTTATCTTCGATAATAATCCTTATGAGAAAGAGTTGGGAACCGACTGGGGTTTTGCCGCACTTATCAGTGGTGCCGACAAGACTATTCTTTTCGACACCGGTAGCGGCGAATTGCTGGTTGATAATATGCGGAAATTATCGATAGAGCCTAACAGCGTTGATGTGGTGGTGCTTTCTCATATTCATGACGACCATACGGGTGGCCTGGAAAGCTTTCTCAAAGAGAACTCCGATGTTACTGTTTATTTGCCGAAGTCGTTTCCGAAAAAGTTCAAAGATAACGTACGGAACTCAAGGGCGAAGGTAATCGAGGTTGGGGAGGCTGTGCAGGTTTGTGAAAATGTGTATTCCACCGGCGTATCCGGAAAGCTAATTAAAGAACAGGCCCTGATGATTCGAACGGACAAGGGAATGGTTGTAATGACCGGCTGTGCGCATCCGGGGATAGTAAATATTGTCAATAAGGCGAGAGAGCTGTTTAAGGATGATATCCTGCTGGTGATGGGAGGCTTCCATTTCGAATGGACGACAAGAGGCAGGATAGAAAAAGTTGTTTCGGCCTTTAAGGAACTGGGTATTAAATATGTCGGGCCGTGCCATTGTTCAGGTGATAAGGCGAGAGATTTGTTTAAAAAGCACTTCGAAAATAATTACATCGATATCGGCGCAGGGAAAGTGATGACTTTGGCAGACCTGCAATAAAAGTTCTGTGAACGTTTATGTTACGAATTGACGGGGCATGATGAGTTCGGCCGGGGCGTTTGTAATTGTTAACTTGACAAATTGTTGCGAATTGAGGATAATAATATAAAGCTTTAGAGCGAGTATACAAGGAGAACAGCAGATGCGTTTGGTTGTAAAAAAACATGGTCAAACCATCAACGAGTTTCAATTTGACAGAGGTCCTGTTTATATCGGAAGGCACGCGCATAGTCAGGTATTTTTACCTGAAAGAATGGTCTCAAGGCAGCATGCGGTAATCTTTAAAGAACAGGATGGGAAATGGGTCATCGAAGACCTGGATTCGGCCAATAAAACGTATCTGAACGGTAAGGCAATCCATAAAGCTAAAATCAAGACCGGTGATTGTGTTCGTATAGCTGATTTTATAATTGAAATAAATCTCGAGGTCGTGAACGGTGATGACAGGCATATTCACCTGGAAGATACACTCATAACAGCCTCGCATGAAGTAAGATCTCCATCAACAGAATCAACGCGTGAAATCATAATAAGAAAACCGGATGAAGGGCATGCACCTGATATTAAGCTGCCGGCTAAACGGATAAAAGATTTCCTGAGCGCTACTGAGTCTATTTGTAAGGCCAACGGCCTTGATGAGGTATTAAAGGTTTTATTGGGTTTAATGTTGAGGCAGTTCGATGCATATCATTGCTGGGGTGCTTTGAGGGATATGCCTGAGGGGCCGATGACCCGTCACGCAGGCATAAATAACCAAGGCGATCCGGTGGATTTAAATCAGCTAAAACTGAAAGAGAAAATCAATAAGGCAATTGATAATAAGCACTTCTTACTCATACCGCAGGTTTCGGCCCCGATAGACCAGGAAAAGATACGCTCAGCACTGATAGCACCTGTTGTGGACCCATCGGGTTGTTTTGGTGTGTTGTATGCCGATAATTCGATGGAATGTGAACATTATAGTCTTAGCGATTTAGACTATTTGATGCTGCTTACTGTTCATACAGCCGCTATCTTAGAGAACTTCTGAGAGCCGTATATACAAACCGATTTATTGTCTTTTGTATTTACCCATCAATTCGCCCTGGGCGAGGATGTGTCCTTCCATAGCTTTAAGCAACTGGTTTTTATTGGCGCCGGATTCAAGTTCAAGTTGTGAATCGAGGGCATAAATCTTGAAGAAGTATCTGTGTGTGCCGCTGGGGGGACAGGGGCCGCCATAGCCGATTTTGCCAAAGTCGGTAATTCCCTGTTTTGCGCCGTTCGGCAGGGTCTCCTCGGGCGGGATATTTTCGGCCAGCTCTTTGGTATCGGCGGGCAGATCGTAGAGGACCCAGTGTACCCACGTGCCCATAGGAGCATCCGGGTCATCATTTATAAGAGCGATGCTCTTTGTGTCTTCGGGGATTTCATCCCACTGAAGCGGCGGTGAGACATCTGCGCCGTCACAGGTGTATTTGGATGGTATCATGCCTTCTTGTTGGAAAGCCGAACTCGTAATTTTAATTTCCATATTTAAACCTCCTGATAATTACTCTATAGGTTCATATAAGGGACTTGATTTTGTTAATTATATCGGGTAGCTGGTCTATGGTCAAAAACGCCAGAGACAAAATTGCAATAACCCACATTGCAAGCTTAATATCTCTTATCTTGCCCAGAACGATTTTTATCAGTGTAAATGAGACAAAGCCAAAAGCCAATCCTGTGCTGATACTGTAACTCAACGCTATCATTACGATTATGATAAATGAGGGAAAGGCCTCTTCTAAATTGGCAAAATCTATCTTTTTGACCTCCTTTGCCATAAAAAGCCCTACCATAATCAGTGCCGGGGCGGTTACGTATTTCGGCACTATTTCCACCACAGGGATAAAGGCCAACGCAAGCAGAAATAACACGCCTGTGATTATCGAAGCCAGTCCCGTTCGCCCTCCCTGCTCGATTCCAGCGGCCGATTCGGCGTATGCGGTAGTAGGAGAAGTCCCCAGCACCGCACCGGCCATTGTTGCGACGGCATCGATTCCCAGCAGCCTATCCAGGCCTTTTATTCTGCCTTGCTCGTCGGCCATCCGTGCTTTATAGCAACAGGCGACCAGTGTCCCCACGCTGTCGAACATGTCAACGAACATGAACGTAAAGATGCTTCCGAAAAAGCCCCACTTCAAGGCGCCAACGATATTTAGCTTGAAGGCAACAGGGCTGATATCAATACTTGAAGATATGTACTGTTCGGGTAGTTTGATTAGCCTGAAAACAACGGCCAGAACAGTGGCGGTGACAATGCCTATCAGAAGTGAGCCGGTAATCTTTTTTATCTCCAGGTAAACCATGACGAACAGTCCTAAAAGACCTATCAGAACCGTTGATGTCAGTGGCCCTGCTGTGACTAATGTATTTTCATCGCTGACTATAATGCCCAAATCCTGCAGGCCTATGAAGGTAATAAATAATCCTATACCAACACCGATAGCCGAGATGAGTGAGCCGGGTATCGCTTCGACAATCCTTCTTCTAAGTCCCAGTCCCGTTAATATCAGAAAGAACAATCCTGCTATGAATACGACTCCCAGGGCTGTCGGCCAATCCATTTTTTCAGAAACGACGAGGTAAGCAAAGATTGAGTTGAGTCCGAGTCCCGGTGCCATAGCTATAGGTGCGTTTGCCGAAAATCCTACGATGAGTGTGGCAGCGCCGCTCATTATACAGGTAACTGCTATGAGGGCCTCTTTGTCCATTCCGGCCGCACTTAGAATGGCCGGGTTGACGCAAATAATATATGCCATAGTAAGAAATGTTGTCAGACCCGCGATGCACTCGGTTTTTAAGCTGGTTTGTCTTTCTCGAAGTTTAAAATATTCACCTATCATTCAGAATCCCTTCATTGCCGGTTCGAGATGTTTTCCTCTGTTGAAGGCTCCGCTGTTAAAA
>JASFMF010000020.1:0-9769 GCA_050117705.1 Phycisphaerales bacterium | reverse complement strand
CTATCCTGACTTCACAAAAGCAATATTGCCCCTTGCGACAACCAGCCACCTCGGCGCCCAGTCAATTGCATTCGATGCCGTCGGGCGAAACGCGATTCTGGCTGATGCGAACTTCTCCGATGGACAATACGAAGACAAAGAAGGCCCCAACATGGGTCTGGCAATTGCGCGAATGATTGGACACATAACGTATCTTTCGGAGCACGGTATGCGCGAAAAATTCGGCAGAACGCTTCGCAGCGCCGAGCAATACCGCTACGATTTCAATTCCGAATTTTCCGTCGAGACATATCTTGACTACCAGGGACAAACTTTCGTGGAAAGATTCGACGCCAACAGCTATCTCTATATCACTAAGGCGGCCGACTACTTTGACCTGCAAAAACAATATGGCTCGCTAAACAAGGCCTTTGAAAACGTCAAATCGAGGTTCTTCGTTGCCAGCTTCACGAGCGACTGGCTCTTCACGCCGGCCCAGTCCAAAGCGATTGTTGATGCATTAGCTGCGAACCGAAAGGACGTCACCTACGTTGACATTGAATCCCCCTACGGCCACGATGCCTTTCTGCTGGAGCCGGAGACTATGGGCACATTTATCAGCTGCTTTCTGCATGCCATCTACAACCCAAATACAGAGCAGCAGCCATGTTCGTGTTATGCACGGAGTTCGCGACAGCTAAGTGCATACGACCAGGCCCACCGGGCACGTGCGGATTATGAGTTAATACAATCTTTCATTGAGCCGAACACTTCCGTTTTGGACGTCGGCTGCGGAGACGGCCAACTACTGACAAATCTAATAAGAGACAAAAACATCAGAGGCGAAGGCATAGAACTTAACCAGGAACTTGTGCTTGATTGTGTGTGTCGCGGCCTACCCGTCATCCAGCAGGACATCCAACAGGGTTTTGGGTATTACAGCGACAAGTGTTTCGATTACGTGATACTGTCACAGACGGTACAGACCGTGAAAAATCCTGAAAAAGTCTTTACCGAACTGCTGCGAGTCGGCAAGAAAGTAATCGTGAGCTTTCCTAACTTCGCCCACTGGCAAACAAGAATCCAGTTGCTGCTGGGCGGCAAGGCACCGGTTACCAGGCAGCTTCCTTTCGCTTGGCACAATTCTCCGAACATACACTGCCTTTCACTCAAAGACTTCGAACGATTTTGTAAAAGACTGGGCGTCAAGGTGGAAAAGAAAATACCTCTGATTAAAACAAGTCTTAAGCCGATAAGATTCGCACCTAATTTATTTGCCGAGCAGGTTATATACATTACAAGCAAGGCTTAAAGCTTCAATGCCATCGGGAGGAAAAAATGGCACAATTGGAACGCATAGGAATCTCACTTGAAAAAGATTTACTGTCAAAGTTTGATGAGCTTATCGACAAACAGGGCTACCAGAGCCGGTCCGAGGCGATACGCGACCTTGTCCGCCGGCAGTTAAGCGCTGAAAAGCTAAGCAATCCGAAAGCAATGGCTGTCGCCGCTGTCTTTCTGGTTTACAATCATCATTCCACGAAACTCACTGATAAGCTGGTCGCCGTGCAGCACTCTCACAACTTAGGTTCGTCGCTGCAGATTATTTCCACTCTTCACGTCCACCTGGACGAGCACGATTGCATGGAGGTGATTGTACTCAGGGGGCACGTTTGCCAGATTAACAAAATGGCCGAAGGAATATTAAGCATGAAGGGCGTAAAATTGGGTCGTCTCAATATCGTCGCGACCTGATTTCTAATTGACGATTTGCGATTTACAATTTACAATCTGTTAAAATAAAAAATCCTAAAAGGGGGCGATTAGCTCAGTTGGCCAGAGCGCACGGATCACACCCGTGAGGTCACAGGTTCGAGCCCTGTATCGCCCATTCAATAAAAAAACTGCCCTTTTTGGAGGATAGCTTTTTTAATGAATAACAGTAACAGGCAGGGCTCGAACCTTAAAAAGGTGTGGGAAAAGTATTTTCCCACGTCGTCGGGGTAACAGGAGAGAACGAAGTTCTCGACGCCATAGGGGCTTTAGCCCCTTTGGGGAGCGAACGATAGTGAGCGACAGGTTCTAGGCTGAAGGCCGGAGCCCTGTATCGCCCATTTTTAATAATTTCGAAATGCGAAGTATGACATTCGAAACTTTCTGTAGAGGCGTCTTTGGATAATCCGACAAAAAAGCGTATCCCACTGACAAGAATTCAGAAGCTCATCGGCAAAAGGATGCTACAATCCAAGCTGAGCAAGCCCTGCTTTTACGTAGAATCGAAAGCGGACATTACCGAATTTATGGCGATGCGGCCCAAACTCAGAAAATTATTGGGCGTAAAAATAACCACGAACGCTTTTTACATTCACACACTGGCCCTGGCAGTGAAAAAATATCCCCTCACGGCGGGAAAGCTCGAAGACGGCCAAATAAAAATCGCCGAACGCATCAACGTCGGCTTTGCAGTCAATGCGCCGCAGGGCCTTGTTGTGCCGGTAGTGAAAAACGCAGCGGAAAAAACATTACCCCAGATTGCCGCCGAGGAACAATTGCTGACCAATAAAGCGCGTGACAATCAATTGACACTCGAAGATATAGAAAACGAAACTGTAGCTTTAAGCAATCTTGGCATCTATGGCATCGACCGGTTCTTAGGAATCGTGCCGCCGCCGGCCACGACTATATTGGCCGTCGGCAATGTTGTTCCAACCGTTGTTTGTAAAAATGAAAAAATAACCGTACGGAAAATAGTCAGTCTGTCTCTGGCGGCTGACCGCAGGATTATAGATGAAATATACGCCTGCGAATTCCTAAATTTCATCACCGAACAATTAGAAAACCCGAATAATATTATCAAAGCTGAAGAACCTCGAGTCACTTTATGCCAAAAACAAAGATAAGGAGCAGGGCAAATGAACCGGAATTTTAGAATCATTTCTTTTTGTATTTTAGCCGCAGTAACATTCACCTCGACAGCCTTAGCCCAAGACGCGCCGGGCTTACACGAAGCCGAACTGCTCTGGCCCAACGGAGCGCCGGGCGCTAAAGGCAGCGAAGATGGCGATAAGCCAACACTGACGATTTACCTGCCGCCGAAAGAAAAAGCTAATGGAACCGCCGTGGTGATTTGTCCCGGCGGTGGTTATGGCCACCTCGCTATGGACCACGAGGGACACCAGGTCGCACAATGGCTAAACTCTTTAGGCGTCGCCGGCTTTATACTCAAATACCGCCATCGTAACAGCGGCGCCGGCTACGGCCATCCCGCGCCATTACAGGACGCCCAGCGGGCAGTCAGAATGGTACGCGGGCGTGCTAAAGAGTGGAGCATCGACCCGAATCGAATAGGCATCCTCGGCTTTTCCGCAGGTGGACATCTGGCATCGAGTGCGGGCACACACTTTCAGCAGCGCTACAGTGACATAGAAGACGAAATAGACAGCAGTAGCTGCCGGCCCGATTTTATGATACTAATTTATCCGGTAATCACGTTAGCCAAACCATACACACACGGCGGCTCCAGATTTAATTTGCTCGGCAACAATCCGGACATGGAACTCATAGAGAACCTTTCAAACGACAAACAGATTACTCCTGAAACACCGCCCACATTTCTGGTACACTCCAACGATGATAAAGCCGTCCCTCCGGAGAACAGCGTTAATTTCTATCTTGCTCTGCGAAAAGCCGGCGTCCCCGCAGAAATGCACATCTATCAAAATGGAGGTCACGGCTATGGCCTCGGCAAGCCAAATACCGCCGAATCAAGCTGGCCAGCCAGCTGCGCAGACTGGCTGAAAGGACGAGGAATTTTGGATAAGAAAAACTCAGAACTTATGCTGAACTAATCCGGCATCAGGATTCAGTCTGTTCCTGACTGACTGGTTCTTGTTCAAGTTCCGAAGGCTGCGCTGTAGAGTCAGGCTGTGCTTCCTGCCGCTCGGATGAGACCGATTTGATTTCAATCGGAGCACGGTTTTGTTTTTCACCGGCAGCTTGCACATCAACGGGTGTCGCCGGTTCTTGCAGGTCATGTTGTGGAGCATCCATAGGCTCCGGCTGCTCCTGTGAATCGGGCCGTATAATAACGGAAGGGCTTGACGGCGCCTGAGCACCGGGCTTTATAATAACAGGGGACTTTTGCGGCTCCTGAGCGCCGGGTTGAATAATAACGGACGATTTAACCGGCTCCTGAATCTCCGGTTCCGAAATATCAGGGCCGGCCGGTTTTTGAAACTGTGCGTGGATTAATTCGGCCACTCTCCTATAATCCTCCGCACCATTGCAGCCCGGCTCATATTCAAAAATCGTTTGGCCATAGCTGGGCGCTTCGGCAAGCTTGATATTCCTGCGGATATAAGCCGGTAATATCTGTGCCTGCGACCATGGACACATACCTCCGCGTGCCTCATCAAGAAATTGCTTAACATCGTCTCTGACTTCGTTCGGAAGCGAGGCCCGTCCATCGAACATACATAGTAAAACCCATTTAACTTTCAGGTTAGGATTAATCCTTTTGTTAACAAGCTCGATGGTCTGGAGCAGTTTTCCGAGCCCCTGTAGCGCCAGAAAATGCGGCAGCAGCGGAATGAGAACATCTTCCGCGGCAGCGAGAGCGTTGAGGGTAAGCAGGCCAAGCGAAGGACTACAGTCGATAAAACAATAATCGAACCTGTCTTTGCATGATTGAAGGGCTTCCCGCAAAATAGTCTCCCTGCCGACCACGCTTACCAATTCGCTTTCAGCACCAACAAGGTTTATATTCGCAGGCAGCAGCCAGAGATTCAGCCTCATGAGCATAATATTATCTTCGAACCCGGCCGAGCTGGTCATAACTTTATAAGAGCCAAACTGAATGGTTTGCGGTTCAAGCCCAAGATGTATTGTCAGGTGTGCCTGAGGGTCAAAGTCGATAACGACCACCCTTGCACCCATCGCGGCAAGGGCTGCGGCCGTATTGGCTACCGTGGTGGTTTTTCCCACGCCACCTTTCTGATTTAATACTGCGATTGTTCTCATAACAGCTAAAAACTTAACCCTGCTTTTATTTTTCTTTGCTCAGTTTCTTCAGGATAGCATCAAGCACACCATTAACAAAGGCTGGCGATTTATCGGTACTATATTTTTTCGCAAGCTCAATGGCCTCATTAATAACAACCTTCGGCGGAATATCACGGCAAAATCTCAACTGATAAACCGCCAACCTTAAAATGCTTTTATCAACCGGCGATAATCTCGTAAATTGCCATTTTATCGTTGAGGCAATTATAGGTTCGTCGCACTGCTCTAAATTTTCCCAGGTTCCTTTCGTCCACTCCGAGGCGAGCTTACGCACAAATTCGTCTTCGTCCGCTTCTATGTAGAATCCGTCCAAAAGCTCAAAAATGTCCGGGCCCTGCACATCAAATTGATATAACGCCTGCATTGTCAGTTCTCTGGCCCTTGTTCTTTTGTCGGTCTTCATAGCTTTTAGTTCGTAGTTTATAATAAACTACGAGCAGGGTTTACAAAAGCAATAAACCCCTTCTGGCATCGCTTACGAGTCCGAACCGCTTAATTGTTCCATCACGTTGGCCATCTCCATAGCTGTTTGAGCCGCATCGGCGCCGGCGTTGCCCATTTTTGTTCCGGCCCTTTCAACCGCTTGTTCGAGAGTTTCACAGGTCAGCACGCCAAATACAGCCGGCGTGTCCGAATCATAATTTATTTGCCCGATACCGCGAACCACCTGCTGGCAGACATAATCATAATGTGCGGTCTGGCCTCGAATAACCGCGCCGAGGCAAATAATAGCGGCATACTTACCGCTGCCGGCAAGCTTCTTGGAAACCTGTGTAATTTCACAGGAACCCGGCACCCAGACTACAAATATTTGTTCATCAGCAGCACCATGACGTTGGAGACAATCTATCGCACCGGCGAGCAGCTTCGATGTGATGAACTCATTGAATCTGCTGACCACAATAGCATAATTACCCTTACCGGCTGTTACTCGGCCTTTTATTTCTTTAATCATAGCCTCATTTCTCCAAATTATATAGGTGGTACGTGACTCAATTCACGTGCAGTTACGACCCGCCTGGCAATCATATA
The DNA here is from genome assembly GCA_050117705.1 of Phycisphaerales bacterium. Taxonomy (GTDB): domain Bacteria; phylum Planctomycetota; class Phycisphaerae; order Sedimentisphaerales; family Anaerobacaceae; genus NIOZ-UU13. Next base: position 3,697 of record JASFMF010000020.1, on the reverse strand, counting down.
TTATAAGACTCTCCGTCACTGGTTTCCAGAAAAACAACTCACAACAATGAAGGTATCAGCTTATATCATTTTAGCATCAGGTGCTAAACTATGCAATTATAAGAGCTTATACTTCATATTTCCAGCAAAATATTTAGTGCGCATAAAAAGGCCATAAGACAAGAAAAAAACCGCTAACCTGAGTGCATTTTGTTGGCGATAACCACGCTGGACGTGCTCCTGATAAACGTTTAATGAACAGGGTAAGGGACGATTATGCTGTTTGATAGTATGGAATTTGGCTCATACGATAAGGCCGAGCGGAAAGCAAGAATGGCTTATGAGCTGTATGAAGACGGTAAAATGTCCCTGGCACTCAACGAACTCGAGACAGCCATTGAAATCAATCCTGCGAATAGTTCCTGGCATTTCGACAAGGCATTAATGCTGGACGCTATAAACCGGTTCGAGGAGGCGATAACCGAATACGAAACCGCCCTGAAGCTGAATCCCAACGATTTAGAGATATTAAATTCGCTGGCGGTCGATTATACCCGCACCTGCCAATATGATTTGGCCATCGAAACTTTCGAGCTTATCCAGGAGCTGGACGCCGGTTTTGAGCCGGGTTACTGCAACAGAATCATTACCTACACCGAAATGGGCCTGCACGATTTAGCTGAGCAGATGTTTTACCTGGCTCAACAGATAAAACCGCATTGTGGATTGTGTTTTTACAATATCGGTAACAGCCTTTTTGCACGTGGTCAGTATAAAAAAGCCATTCGCTGCTGGCTGCGAACCGCCGAACTTGAGCCAACCCATCCGCAAATTAACTACCGAATCGCCCAGGCTTACTGGTCGGACGGCCAGTTCGAGCCATGCAGAGAGCATCTCCTGATGGAACTTCGCCTCAATCCGGGCGATATCGACGTTATCTTTGATTTCGGATTGTTTCTGCTTGAAATCGGAAATATAGAATCAGCAAAAGAAAAATTTAACAGAATACTCGAACTCGACCCGGATTTCGCACACGCCTTGTTTTATTTAGGAGAGATTGCTTTTAACAACGGCGATTACGAGAAAGCAGTCGAGTTTTTCAATCAGGCACTACAAAAAGACAATACACTTACAGGACCTTGCTACAGACTGGCACAATACGCGTTGATGTCAGAAAAAAAGCAAAAAGCAAGGGCTTATCTGGTTTCGGAGCTGGAAACATCACCCGAGGATACCGATACTTTAATTTCCATGGGTTCGATGTTTCTGAGGATTGGTGAGCTTGACTATGCAACACACTGCCTGTTGCAGGCTGTCGATATAGATTTTTCAAATGCCGATGCTTATTACTACCTCGGATCTGCGAGGGCCTTAAGGGGAAAGCATAGAGACGCCGCAGAATTTTTCGCCCACGCCATCGACATTAACAGCGAGCATATTCCAAGCTTAAGGGATTCGGCTTATACTTATATGACGATAGGCAAATTGGATGAAGCCGCCAAAAACATCAGGAAGGCACTTTCATTAGCGGCTGACGACAAACATCTAAAAGCGCTTAGCCGTCAAATCATGCTGGCTCAGACAAAAGAGCGCATCAGGAATTTTCTGTCTCGACTCAAACCCCGATTTATTTCTCGCTACGCCTGAAACCGATTTTTAACGTGCCGCAACAATCTCCAAAGCGTCATCCAGACGGCACTGAGCAGTCTCGCCGCACTCGGGCGTTACAATCACGCTCCACATACCGGGCGCTGCACCAACCACATCGGCACTGCAGAGAATCCTGTCATCACTCACCACCCTGACATTATACGCATCAATCCTCCCAACATTGTCCCGGTACACTATCAGCTCGGAATCAACGTTAATCAATCGCCGATCACCGCCTGCGGAGTTGGTCTGGAAGAACTCTAAAGCCTCTCCGCCTGCGTTTTCATAGTAATCGAGAACGAGGAAGTAGGTCCCCGCCTCAGGGAAGTTGAATGTCATCGTACCGGCAGTGCGATTTCCCCTGACATCAGTCGTCGCCGGCGCACGGGCATCCGCATATTCACCCACAAGCTGGCCGTCAATCCATAAACTGAATCCGTCATCGCTGTTTACACCGAAGTATCGCGTGCCCGGTGAGGGTGCATAAATGTATCCGGTAAAACGTACCGCGAAGTTGGAAGGGTCTCCGTTGAACGGCGCCGCAAATCTCATGTCATTGGGAAGCTCTCCCTGGTCACCCGTATTTAAGAAGTTTATCCACGTATGAACGGCATGCGTTTCGTCCCCTACGCCGCGGATGGGGTCATCCAGTAACAACGTCGCCGCATTAATCCGGTCAAACGCCTGGTTACTCTGAACGTAGAGGGCATCGAAGCCAACCTCTCCCGACACATTGCTGACCAAAGTTACCGATGTCCTCGACCTTTCCATAAAGCCGCCTCCCCAAATAGTCAATTGCGCCGTTCTGTCGTTGGGTACAGAGTCCGGCATTACCGAAGTAACCTCGCAGGCGGGCACCCGGTCTATTGCAATGGAATCCGTGGCCCCGTTAACGGGATTCCCGATGCCATTAAGCCCCTGAAGAGAAATCACATTATGACCTCCCGTTAAAGCTACCTCTATTTCGAACACATTATCCCCTGAGAAAGTCACCGGTACCTGTGTTCCGTTAACTGAGATACCCGCTATGCCTATCAGGGCAACGCCTTCTAATGTTACCGTGGGAGAAGATGTACAGAAATCTTCGCCATCATTAGTCGTTATCTCGAATACCAACGATGGAATCTGTGTCAGGATATATGAGCGACGGCCACGTACGAATTGTTTGATTCCATTCCGCCGGCCATCACCCTGCCCATCGGCAACCAGGGCGTCAGCCGCATCATCCAAAAACCTGTCGAACTCCGTTGGCGGATTCTGTGTTCCATAAGACGTATCCCATGGGCCGTAAATCAAATCCGCAAATGCCTGCATGTACATACGCCGGTATTTGGGATAGTCAAGAAACTGATCGACCTCCGGGAACTGGCCGCTGTTGACGGAAAACAGGTTTGTGTTGGTTCCATCGCCCGACCCAAGTGTAAAGTCGATATCCCAGGGCAGGAGGTACCACTTGGCTTCCTGCCGGGCATAATAGAAATAATTATTTTTCCCCCGGGTGTACCCATAGCTGTCCCAGTCACCGACGGCGTGGCGAACCGCCAGAACACGGGCAAAGTGCTCCGGATTGACGACCGACTCGATCATCTCCTCATAATTCGGACTGCTTGAAGACGTATTCAGTGCAACGGCAAAATCCAAAAGATGATCCCAGTTATCATCCTGACGATGCGAGCGCTTCTCGAAACCCCACCGATAGGTTTCCTTAAGTAACGGGTGTCTGGAATCGTATTTCAGCCCCTCGTCAAAATTCGAGTATCCCGTACCATCGGCCGTATATTCGAAGTAGTCATCGATTTTATGAATATAACCATCGTTATCATCCGGGAACCATTTATTAATATAGTCGCCGTCGATTTTCTGCACATCCTCATAGACAGAGTGACTCCTGCCGTTGATGATTGGACGCACGAATTCCTGCATCGAGTAATGCAGGCCTATTTTTTTATAGAACCAATACGATGCACGTTCCTGGAGCGGCCCCCGGTTGCCCCCTTCAGTATTATCGAGGTTGATTTCCTCTCGACCTCTGAATTTCTGGTCCGAACCGAAATCAATCCTGTAGGCG
>JASFMF010000019.1:0-9997 GCA_050117705.1 Phycisphaerales bacterium | reverse complement strand
TGTGTGTTCGATGAGAGTAAAGTGTAGGGTATAGCCGATTATCAATCCGGCCGCCAGACCTGCGGCAAAACGAAGGTGACCTCCTACTTTTATCAGCCGGCGAAGAGGAGATTTGGCATGTTTCTGCCAGGCCTGCTCAAAGATTTCATCGGCTGATTTTCCGGGTTCGAGAATTTCAGAGGAGATTGTTTGACGACTGCTTTGATGCAGCTCCTGCAATTGTTCGAGGAGCTCTTTTGCATCGGGATTCTGCTCCAACTCAGTTTCGAGTAAATCTCTCTCACCGGGGGAAATCTGGCCATCGAGATATTTTCCAATCAGGATTTCAAGCATTTCATCTTTCATATTTATTATTTCCTTACTTTATTTTTATCTTTGCCTGTAACCTGTTTATAAATCATTCTTCTTGCCCTCACGAGCCGGATTTGAACGGTTGTGAGGGGTATGTCGAGTATCTCAGCAATTTTTTGATACGTTAGCTCATCAATGTGTCCCAGCACAAAAACCTGTCGATATTTCTCAGGAAGCAGTTTTATTGCATCTAGTATTTGCTGGTATTGTTCCTGTTGTTCTAAATTTTCAAGGATCCTTGTGGCCTTCTCGTCGGCCTTGTGTTCTGCGATTTCTTCGTTCAGCAGGATTGTCCTCTGCGTTTTTTTCCGGCTGTGCCGTATTGCCATCCTGCGAGCCAGAACGGCCAGCCACGGCCGGAACCGTTCCGGCTGACGAAGAGAATCAATTTTACGAATTACCCGAACGCATATATCCTGCAAAACATCATCAATATCCTTAGTATCTCGCAGAGTGCTGTAAACCAATCCTTTAAGCCACGTCCAGTTACGCCTGAGCAGTAGCTGCATAGCTTCCTTATCACCCCTTTGTGCCGCACAAACCAGTGCAGGTTCGTTTTTCTTACTTTCTGCTGTCATATCAGGTCTTTATTATATATAGATACTCAGTGGGTGCGGTTCATACACAATTTTGCGGATTTTTTTGGGAATTTTAGTGTGGAACTTGGAAATGCAATTTGTGATTCGGCGTTTTATTTAGCATCGCGGCAGTGTGATAGTGAACCGGCTGCCTTTGCCGATAGAGCTTTCAACAGTAATTTCCCCGCCGTGTGCTTTAGCAATCGACTGGGCGAGGCTCAGGCCGAGTCCATTGCCTTCCGATGAACGGCTGGCCTCGACACGAAAGAATCTGTCGAAGATGCGGCTTTTATCCTCTTGTGATATGCCGATGCCTGTGTCTTTGATACGGATAGAGGCTTGAGTATCCATAGAAGTCGCTGTGATGTTAACTTTGCCGCCGGTATCCGTGAACTTGATAGCGTTGTCGATAATATTTGCTATCATACGCTGTAAGCTTTCTTTACTGCCACGCACTGTCATCGGCTTATTACTGTTGCTCAGGTGCAGTTCTATGTTTTTATCCTCCGCCACGGGTTGGAACAGCTCACATGCATCCTTTACAATGTCGGTTATATCAACTTTTGTATCTGGTAATTCTGCGGCACCGGAATCCATCGCTGCAATATCCAACATCATATTGATTATGCCTATAAGCCGGTCGCACTCTGCGATTATCTGGCCGCTTGCCTCCTGGTAGTTCTCGATAGAATCTTTTTCCTGAAGTGCGGTCTCGGCGGCGCCCCGGATTCTCGTGATGGGGCTACGCAGGTCATGTGCCACGTTTGTTGTGACTTCTTTCAACTCTTTGATGAGGATCTGGATTCTTCCGAGCATATCGTTAAAGGCGGTCGCCATGTCGTCAATCTCGCGGCCCTGGTGGCCTACGGCGACGCGGCAGCTGAGGTCTCCCTGACCAATTGACATTGCCGCCCTGGTGACGCGCTGTACGCCAAGCATTGCGCGCCTGGTGATGTAGAAGCCAAGCCCTGCACCTATGAGAAGCACCGAACCGAAAGCAATTGCCAATACTTTGCGATATTTTGCCATCTGTCGGTTGATGTCAGCAAGGCTATAGGAGCCTATCATTATCATGTTGTTGGGATACTTCATAAAAGCGGTACGGAATTTGCCTTGCTTGCTCGGTAAAGGAATAGTTTTTAATGCTGCAATTTGTTTGACGCCATCGGTCAGTACGTAGGAGAAACCATCATGGTTGAGGGTTTCGGGGCGAACCGATTTTGGCAGCTCATGTGGAAATTCAGGTATAGTTTTAATAATTTTTTTCAGGGCCTCTTTCCATTGTTCGGTGTTGGAAGATACGATGATATCTCTTCGTTGTGACAATAGAAGCCAGAGGACATTCGCGTTGTCATCTATGTTTGCCGTCCAGAGGAGGTTGTCGAGTATAATCGCATTTGCATCTTCGGGTCTCCTTGTGAACAGGGAATCATAATAAGAGAAATTGCTAAGATGAGTGACTATTTTTGCGTCCAGCCGGTTGAGCATAATAGAGCGTAACGTGAGGTCAATAGGTATAAATACAGCAGCCAGCAGCAGGGCGAAAAGAATGACAAAAAGCAGTGTCAATCTGAATGTCACTGTATGGATAAAACTAAGCTTTTTCTTCGAGAACATACCCAGCGCCTCTGATAGTATGTATGAGCTGTTTATTAAACGGCCGGTCCACCTTGTCCCTTAGCCGGCATATTCTGGCCTCGACAACGTTGGTCTGCGGGTCAAAGTTATATTCCCAGACGTTTTCCATAATCATCGTTTTTGAGACCACTTTACCCGCGTTGCGCATTAAATATTCAAGTAATGCGGACTCGCGCTGCTGAAGCTCTATCTTTTTTCCGGCCCGTATGACTTTTCTGCCGATAAGGTCCATCGAAAGATCGGACACAGTCAGACTTGTGGCTTCGGGAATATGTCTGGCTCTTCTCACAAGGGCCTGAATGCGTGCCAGCAACTCTGCAAATGCGAACGGCTTTACAAGATAGTCGTCCGAGCCGCTTTGAAGCCCTTTGACGCGGTCGTCCACGGAGCCTTTGGCGCTGAGGATAATGACAGGTGTCATCACCTTCTGCTGCCTTGCCTTTTCTATAAGTGTAAGGCCGTCAATACCGGGCAGCATTATATCAACAACCGCAGCGTCGAAAGATTCATTCTGCAACCAATACAACCCTTCCTCACCGTTCAATGCGTGTTCCACTACGCACCCGGCCTGCTTGAGACCCTTCACTATAAAAGATGCAATACCCGCATCATCTTCGACAAGCAGTATTCGCATAAGACCTCATAATAGTAACATCATACCCCGATAGTGATATTATCTATTATAATATATTCGGTTAATTAGAAACAGGAGTACAGGTTACATTTTAGAAATTCGGAAAAACACCGAATTCTCTGATGTTTATATCACCTTCCTGTTCGCCTGCCAGCCCTGTGATAGTTAACCTTACGTAACGTGCCTGTACCGGCTCAAATGTATCAATGCGAGGCGAAGCGATAGAAAAGGGTGTTTGATTATTTGTCTGGTCCACTGTGGTCTCGTACTGTTTGCATACACAGGTCCTTGTATCGATTCTATATTGATAGGCTTGACTGCCATCACAGATAATTTGCGTTTTGTCGATATCATATACATGGCCAAGGTCTATCTCAAAGCACTGTGGAAAACCTTCGGCCATCCAGGATGTGTTAAGATTAAGGTCTGTTGCATTTTCAGCCGAGTGCTCCGGCTGCTCCTGTGAGCATTCTATTGTTTTGCCTGTGGCAAGATTAGTCTGAGCACAGATGACATTAACACAGTCTATCATAGGGCCGGTATCAGAAGTAGTTTGTATTTGAATTGTGTTGTTGCCTTCGCGGAGAGTAACACAAGTGGATAAAGTCAACGAGATATTCCAGTTACCTGTGAAAGGCAGAGTTAATGTACCAGCCTGCCTGCCATTAATGGATATGTCCAGGGTTGCGTCAGCCTGAATCCCATTGATATATCGAAGAAGAAGTAAGTGGGAACCTGTGGTTATTGTGTTAGCCTGCCATTGGATGGAACTACCGGCTGAATCAAGTTGAACGAGACCTGTGCCGGTACAACTTTCGTTGCAATCAATAATAGTTCCTTGTGTAATATCTCCGGCCTCAGCCTCCAATACAATCGGTGCCGTGGCGTAAGGGGGATAACTTAGCTTTATTATATGTGCAGAATTTCCACCTGACCGACCTCCTACCAGCAAGCAGGCCCCTGCATTGTCAACGCCGACTCTGTGGCCGCATGAGTTTCCACCCATATAGTCATAACGAAACGTTTGGGTACCATCAGGATTAAAGCGTCTAAGAAATGTCTGGCAATCATTTCCTCCTGCCGGGCCTTGTTGGCATCCGCCTGTAAGCATGTCGCCTGAGCCATCTGTGCACATAACAACATACTTGGGGGCGGTCCAGCCCGTTTCACGGAACTGTCGACGCCAGAGCCTTGAGCCCGATGGATTGTATTTTTCCACGTATGCGGTAATGCTTGAAGTCCAGCCGGAAGTATAAAGATTGCTCAGGTGGTCAAAGGTTGCTCCATAGTAATCACTCATAGATGTTCTATTTGAATTCACGAGAATACCATTTGGGTCGTAGGTGGCCATAAACCCGGACCTGCCGGCAGTGTGAATCGTTCCATCCGGTTGTATAGAGATAGTTTTACCTTCATACATATAGTTAAGACGCAGTTGTTCGACCCAAATAAGTGTTCCATCTGTATCATATTTTGCAGTAAATGCGCAAACACCTCTCTGCGTGGATGGATCTGAATCGAGATTGCCGCTTGTTGAGCCTGTGATGTAGCAATTACCATCTTCATCAACAGCGATAGCGTTGGCATTATCGTCGCTTGTCGTGCCCAGTAACTTGACCCAGAGCAGAGTTCCCTCCGGGCCATATTTAATTATATAGGCATCATCGGCGCCGGCCGGGTTAATGCCTTCAATTGCTCCGTTGGTTGCTCCAACGAGATAGCAATTTCCCTTTTTGTCAGTTGCGATGGCACTGACGGCCATTCCCCGAGAAGGCCCGAATTGTCTCTTCCATAAGACATCTCCCTGACTGTTGAGTTTAGCCAGAAAAATGTTGCCTGTAGTGTTTGTTTCTGTATCCATATTGCCCTCAGTCCATCCGGTAACAAAGACGTTTCCCATCTCATCACCTGTGACGCACTCTGCCGCCTCACGTCTCGTAGAATTGAGCATTTGTTCCCAGGCGAAAGTCGGCATCTCAAACGCATCACAACAGGTGGCCATTAATAGAACTGTTAAACCACCGAATATCACAGAAACTCGTAAATTACTCATAACCATACTCCTTAATAAAAAGATTAATAAAACTTCAATTACACAGTTTTATTTTAAGTTAAAAACCTAACTCAAAGCTTGCGCGAATATGACAAATTGGTAATGTTAGAGAGAAGTGGATTATGAGATTTTTAGAAGGCAAAAAATTGCATCTATTTGGCAAACAGGTAGTCCGAGATTAAGGCTTACCGGCCCGGAGTGTGCCTTGATAGGCGCTCGTATTTATGCGCCTTTTGGTTGTAATTATGTATTTCAATCCGAATCGGGCTCTTGTTATTGAGATACCACTGAATCGATGATGACGGGTTCACCTCCGACAATATTTTCGGAGCCATTTTGAACAATAACGCAGTTCTCGATGAGTGGAGCGCAAAGCGAGCTGCTTCGACCGGGATTAGCAAGATTGGTAATACCTGTCTGGCCATTACCGGTAATCAGACAGTTCAAAAGATGCGGTTCACTTCTCCGGGCCAATTCCAGACCGTGGGTTATATTATCCATGATACGGCAATTGCGAATGGTCACATCTGTAGCAGTACCTGTAATACCTGTCAAACCGGACCGAATGGTCAGGCCTGCAATTTCACAAGCCTCGGAATTATATCGTAGTGTGACTACGGGGCTATCGGCACTGCCCTGTATGATTGTGCCGCCAATATAAAAGGAATCATTAGGGTCAACGGATTGCAGTAAAACTTTTTTATCTGTTATATCAATCGATTCATTGTATATGCCGGGATTCATTACTATTGTGTCACCATCGTCGGCATAGTTAATAGCGCACTGGATGGAGCTAAACCGTTGTTCACTGTTGATGTTTTTAATGGGACCGTTAGGATCGGGCAGTATGGCCCGTGCATCAATCCAATAGATATTGGAATCAGAACCTGTCCGCCTGGTGAAAAAGCCAAACTTCTCGTCCGGAGATAATGAAAAGGAAAACTCGTCACCCGACGTGTTAATAACAGGGCCTAAATTTCTGGGCACGGTCCACTGCGTCTGCTCATCGGGGAAACTGATATAAATATCACCCTGCCCGTAGCCATCACTCCGTCCAAACGAATTCATAATGAGGAAGCTCTGATCGTTCGGTAGAAAGGGGTCGTCATCGCCATTACTCCAGTTCAGGACCTCGACATTTTGGGGCGGACCATATCGACCATCCACATAGGGACTATACCAAATGTCTCCGACCCCCTTCCCCCCGGGACGCATGGACGAAAAATACATGCTTTGGTCCGGGAGTACCATAAAACCCCACTCGTCGTGGTGGGTGTTAATAGGCGGCCCCAGTTTTTGCGGAGCAGACCAGCCATTCGTTGATCTCTCACACATCCAGATATTGGACGGCGGATACGAGGGCCTTGCCGACATAAAATAGAATCTCTCACCCTGAAGGGCCATACGCAGGCACCAGGCATCCTCATTTCCCACAAAACGTGTTCGCGCTGGTGTCGTCCAACGTCCCTGCACTTGGCGCGCATGCCAAACATGACACACGTTCCATGCCGCATTGGTCACACCAAAGTAGACTTCGTTGCCATCCGGAGTGAAGGTGATATATTGCTCGTATCGGTTCTCCCTGCAGATAACGCCAGGTGCAAAGATCTCAGGCTTCAATCCCGGTGGTGTTTGGCCCAGGTAGGGACTTTTTGGGGCCTCTGCAATCACAGTGGCTGGGATCCATATCATAAAAGCCAGTATAAAAGCCTTTTTCATTCTTTTTCTTTTTTTGGACATTATGTTCTCCTGTAATATTGCCTTTTCGAAAGATAGTTTCCACTCAATCCCTGCAGGGAACCATCAATATCTCCGTTATTGCACACTCCGTGAACCTTCCACTGTTTATGGCGGGTGTCATTGTATTAACCAAGGAAAATCGGAAAAGGGGTTGTTTTTTATATATTTTTATAAAAATTTTTATATATTTTTTAAAAACCGAACCATTTAGGAGATATCCGGGCTATATAATGTAAAGTCATGAACTCGAATATAAAGCAACTCTCTTTGCGCCTGCTTCATCAGGCGCAGCAGGGCTGTCAGGACAGTTTGTCTAGTGTGACGGTGCTGACCAGGGAGAGGGTCTATCTTTATTTGCTGCGTGTAACCTTGAACTACCATGTGGCTGACGATGTGGCTCAAGAAACTTCCCTATCCCTTATCAAGTTGTTACCCCAACGGACTTTTACCAATATCCCTTCGTATTGGGCCTGGATTTTTAAAACAACCAACGGCAAATTACACGGTTATTTCCGTAAGCAGGCCAAAGCATTTCGTTCTTCCCTGAACAATGCTGATGTCCTGCCAGAGGTCATATCCTCCAAGGAATCCGAACCCACCGCACGCATATTGCGTTCGGAAAAAAGCCGTATTCTTTATGAAGCCATAACTCAACTAAGAACAGAGTATCGTACAGTACTCACATTGCGCTGCCTGGAGAAACTCTCCTATCCCCGGATCGCCGCGGTTATGGGGGGATCTCAAATGCGTGCTAAGATGCTCTTTTACCGCGCCAAGGTTGCCTTGAGACGTCAACTGACGCGTCAAGGCCTTGGACGCTCTGACATGCTCAGTGCCATGATAGTTTTTGGAAAATTGACAGCCGGTACAGTGACAAAAAGTGAAGTGGCCATAACCGTACATCCGGCAGCCTTTGCCGTGACATGGCCGACTGTTGTTTGTGGAGTGGTACTATCCAAGACGGGTATACTCGCAACCGTGGTCGTCGTCCTACTGGGATTCCATGCAGACAAAATCAGCAACCTGGTTTCAAGTATCTTTCCAGCAACCAATCAAGAACAGAGTGATCCGTATACTGTCCTGGTAAATCCCAACCGGGTGATCAACACATCGGACGCAGGCCAAAATGGCTGGCGACAGTATATCCTGCCTGGTCCCATGCTTTCAGCACAAGGCACCACGCCTGAAATAATGCTCATCTATCGGCCGGGGGACCTATCGGTTCTCCTGGTACCGCAGCAACAGTGGATTCATGTAGGCTTTGCAGCTCCTTTGGTCAATGGGCCTGGCGTTGATATCTTTATGGAAGCCCTTAGAACTGAAGGTACCCCCCGCTTCTGGATTACCGATGGACTGGACCAGGAATTGGAAATAAAGCCCAGTGAAATCATCCTCCAAAGGGATTTTATTTGGAGGGAGTTTGATCTGCAAGGCCTGGACCTCCCCTTTGTACCGCAAGGCTTCCGTGTGGAAGGATATGGAACTGCAAGCGCCGACGACTGTTTAGGCATCTGGATTATTAAAGCCCGAATTCAACTATAGACAATAAAAAGAAAAGGGCCTGCATCGATCGAATGGAAGATTCCGGTACCTTTCCTTAAAATCCAAACATTAATCCTCAATTATGGAGTCTATGGCCACCGGCTGGCCACCAACTAAAGCTACTTCGCCATTTTGGACAATAACGCAGTTCTCTATCAGCGGAGCGCAAAGTGGGCTGTTTCGGCCGGGACCGGCGAGCATGGTGATGCCTGACTGGCCATTTCCTGTAATCAAACAGTTTAAAAGATGCGGTTGACTTGCCTGAGACAATTCCAGACCGTGGATTGTATTGTCCATGATACGGCAATTACGAATAGTTGCATTGGTTGCGATACCGACAATACCAGTCGAACCGGTGCGAATGGTCAAGCCTGCTATCTCACATGCCTCGGAATTCTCCTGCAGTGTGACTACAGGGCTGTCGGGACTGCCCTGAATGATTGTGCCGCCGATATAAGAGGGGTCGTTGGGGTCAACTGATTGCAGTAAAACTGTTTTGTCCGTCAAAAAAATCGATTCATTGTAAATGCCGGGGCTTATCACGATTGTATCACCCTCGTTGGCATAGTTGATTGCGCAGTTAATGGATGAAAATCGCTGAGACGTGGAAAGATTCTCAATAGGTCCATTGGGGTCTGGAAAAGCTGCATGTGCATCAACCCAATACAAATCAATTCTTCTGGGGGAAGAACCCAATCCTGTATCCCGAGCAAAAAATAGATATTTCCCATCGGGTGACATGAATGGATTCCCATCCCAATCATCGGTATTAATGGACGTGCCCAAATTGATGGGCTCAGTCCATGAATCATCATTATTTCTATAACTGATGTAGATGTCTCTATTGCCATGTCGTTCTGATGCAAACAACAGATAACTTTCATCCGGTGCTATATATGGGTTTACCTCGTGTACTGTATTGATGGGAAAGGGGAGTTTTTCCGCATCGCTATACCTACCGTCTATAGGGATCGATTTATAAATAGCAGGCTGACCATCTCGTCCTGATGCAAAATAGAGGGTGCCATCCCAGGTGCAGGTGCCAGCATAATCACTACTCTGGGAGGAATTCATGGCGAGCTTGGTCGGGTCACTCCAATCCGTGCCCTGGCGTTCACACATCCATATATTCAGTACCCATGACTGGTTGGGCCGACCGGAGCTGAAAAAGAGTCTCTGTCCGTCAGGAGACAGATAAACACTCCAGTCAACATCCCTTCCGGAAAAGGGGGCCACCGAAGGCGTAGTCCAAACGTCGTTTTGCTGTCGGGTAATCATTATCCTGTTGCCGGACCAACTGGGAGTCGAAACGGTGAAGTAGAATTCATCTCCATCCGGTGTAAAACCCCCGCTAAAATCAAAACGATTGGGTCGAGAAATTATATCCGGAGCAAAGATTTGAGGAGTGAATCCGGGTGGCTGCTGGTCGAGATATGGGCCAGCGGATATTTCTACGGAAAA
>JASFMF010000018.1:0-10225 GCA_050117705.1 Phycisphaerales bacterium | reverse complement strand
TTGACAATGAGTTTTACCAAATAGCGTAGTGATTATTCTTCTTGGCTGAAGTTATTGCAGCTTAATGTTTGCCTGTTACAGGGGGTGATAAGTGTAAGCCATACTTTGTGTTTCATAATATTTGGAAGTTAATGTGTCTAAGACAATCAGACAAATGTTTCCATCTGGATATCGTGTAAGTCAAGAAATCAGAAGTGCTTAAGGCTTGATAATATTTACACTATAAGGCATCAATTTGCTAAGTGATAAATATAAAATATGATTTTCCATCAGTTCACATCGATTTCACATTGACCTCGACTTTTACTTCACATGCTTTCAGCTATTCTTCTTTATGTTGCAACTGGTTTGTCCGCGAATAAGAATAAGAGAAGATTGAAAATTTAATCACCCTTACTTTGGGGTGGATAGTATGCGGAAATACTTTTTGTTTTTTATGATATTGTCCGGATTGTTGGGGTGTCGTACTAAGCTTAAGACTGTGACGCCGGAGGTTCAATTACCGGAAACATTTTCTCAATCCGGACGAGAGGTGCTGCCGGAAAAATGGTGGCGGGTCTTGGATGATTCGGAACTTAATGTTGTGATAGAAGAGGCTCTGGAGAACAATTTCACGATTCGGTCAGCCTGGGATCGTTTGTATCAAACTGAGCAAATGGCAGTTAAGATAGATGTTCGTATCTGGCCAGACATCCAATATTCAGGCGGTGCCAACCGAAACCGTAAGGATACCAATAATATGGTTACGTATAGCAAAAGCTTTATGGCAGGGCTTACTGCCTCTTATGAAGTAGACCTGTGGGGAAAGATAGATGCCAGTCATAGAGCATTGTTACTGGACATCGAGTCGCGGCAGGAGGATTTGGCGGCGACCGCCATTACACTAAGTGCGACTATTGCCAAAACGTGGTATCAACTTGCTGAAGCCAAACAGCAGGCTGATATTCTGACTCGACAGATCGAGACAAATGAAGAGGTTCTTGAAATCATCAGTTTAAAGTTTCAAAAAGGCACTGTGGGAGCACCGGATGTGTTACGTCAGCGTCAATTGGTTGAATCTACTCGTGGGCAATTGGTGCAGGTTAATAAGGCTGTGACTTTGCGTCAACATCAACTTTCTGTATTACTGGGCAGGCCACCTGAGACACGGTGGGCGAACCAGAAGTTTCACCTGATTGAGCTGGGAGATTTGCCCAGGGTCGTGGTACCGTCGGAGCTGATTCGGCGTAGACCAGATGTAGTCAGTGCGTATAAGGCCGTGCAAAAGGCGGATCAACAGGTGACCGTGGCTGTAGCAGAGCAGTATCCATCAATTAGTCTCAGTGCATCTGCAGATACCACGTCCACGCGAATCGAAGACCTGTTCGATGATTGGGCCGCTTCTCTGGCCGGGTCTCTGGTCGGGCCGTTATTTGATGCCGGGCTGCGCAAAGCGGAGGCGGACCGTACGCGGGGAGTATTGTCTGAAGCCATACATAACTATACGCAGACTGTACTGAATGCGTTAAAGGAAGTGGAGGATGCCATTAGTAAAGAGGCCTTTCAGTGGGAATACGTACGTAATATTGAAAGGCAGCGAAAGCTGGCCAGGCAGTCTTATGAGAGTATCCGTCATAAATACATCAGCGGGCAACTGGATTATTTACGTGTTTTGGATGCTTTGATATCTCTGCAATCTCTGGAACGCAGTGAAGTAACCGCACACCGGGAGTTGATCGAACACAGGATAGACCTTTGCCGGTCAATCGCAGGGTCTTGGAATATGAAGCGTCCCGACCTGGCACGTTTAAGTGAGTAATAATAAAGGATTATCGATGAGGAACGATGGTTATGGGTTCAGAAAAAATTGCATATTCCGGTGCAACTAAGTTCGGCCTCGCGAAGGGTATTTTGGTTAAGGTAATGATACCTGCCGGTATTCTGATTATAGCTTTGGTATTTGCAAAGTGCCAAATGGATGCCAGCCGTGAGGTCCAGCGACAAAAACCACGTCGGCAAGCGAAGATAGTAGAGGTCATAGCGGCCGAGCGCACTGACATTCAGACGGTTATCCACGCCATGGGGACGGTCATTCCGGCTCAAGAGGTCATTTTAATGCCACAGGTATCCGGTCAGGTCGTGTCCCTGAGTCCCGCTCTTGTGCCCGGCGGCCTGGTCAAAACCAGCGACACCTTGCTGGAAATAGACCCGCGTGACTATGAATTTTCAATTAAACAATGCAATCAAGCTGTGGCCCGGGCCCGACTAAATCTCAAACTGGAACAGGGTAACCAGGCCGTAGCTCAAGCCGAATACAACCTGCTGGATGAACTGGTCTCTGAACAGGACAGTGTATTAGTCTTACGTGAACCACACTTAAAAGAGGCCGAGGCTGCGTTGAAGGCTTCCGAGGCCGCCCTGGCGCAAGCTGAATTGAACCGAGACCGCTGCCGGATTACAGCTCCATTTAACGGGATTATACGGAAAAAAATGGTAGATCAAGGCGCCACGGTGTCACCGTCTATGGGTCTGCTAAGCCTGATAGGTACGAATGAGTACTGGATTGAGGTGACGGTACGTGTGGATGAGCTCAATTTGATCCAGACCCCTGATAACGATTTTGGTGAGGGCTCACCTGCGCAGATTTTCGATAAGTCACAATGGAGCCCCGATGTATATCGGCGAGGGAATGTGATTCGTCTGTTGCCGGACCTAGAAACTGCCGGACGCATGGTTCGTTTGCTGATTCGCGTACAGGACCCATTGTCACTTGATTCGAGTGATCTGCCGATTTTGCTGATAGGTTCCTATGTACGTGTGGAAATAACAGGAAAAACCATTCCTTCGGTTGTTCCTGTAAACAGGGGCTATCTTCACAATGGTAATACGGTCTGGATTATGAACCAGGAGAATTGTCTGGAGATTAGGTCTGTAGAGATTGTATTCGGAGATAAATCTACGGTTTATGTCAGTCATGGAATCGAGCCGGGAGAGCACATAATTGTGACAGATATTGTTGCGCCGCTCGAGAATATGCTATTGCGTTTGGAGTCATCTTCGCCGAATTACAAAAACCGTCAGGAGAACCAATCATGAGCGATGAGACAGCACTCGACAGAGGCCAAGGCATCATTGCCTGGATGGTACAGAATCGGGTAACACCAAATCTTATGATGGTAGTATTGCTCCTGGGCGGATTCTTTATGGCTAGAACCATCAAGCAGGAAGTCTTTCCTGAATTTGAACTGGATATGATTAACGTCAACGTGGTCTATCCCGGGGCCGGTCCTGAAGAGGTGGAGCAGGGTATTATTCTGTCCATTGAGGAAGCGGTGCGCGGCCTGGACGGTATCAGTGAGGTCAGGGCTACGGCCGGAGAAGGATTCGCAAGCGTGACGGCCGAATTACTGGAAGGAGCGGATGAACAAAAGGTCTATCAGGATTTCAAGCAGCAGATAGACCGCATTACCACCTTCCCCGAAAACGCCGAGCGCCCGGAAGTCAGTATGCAGACCACACGACAGCAGGTATTGGATGTCCTGCTGTACGGGGATGCCACAGAGTGGGTACTACGTGAATCGGCAGAGCAGATTCGTGATATCCTTCTGCAGAAATCCGGTATCACACAAGTGGAATTAGCTGGTGCTCGACGATATGAGATCCATGTACAAATAGATCAGGAAACTCTGCGCCGTTACGGCCTGACAATTCAGCAGGTAGCGGATTTGATTCGACACACATCTCTTGAATTGCCGGGGGGATATGTAGAGACACAAGGCGGAGATATTTTGCTGCGAGTCACAGAACGTCGAGACTGGGCCAGAGAATTCGCTGGGATACCAGTTATCAGCGGTCCTAATGGTTCAGTGGTTTATTTGAAGGATATTGCCCACGTGGTCGATGGATTTGAGGATACGAACAGGATAGCCTGTTTTAATGGGATGCGTGCTATTGGAATTGAAGTTTACCGCGTTGGCCGTCAGACACCTATCGGAGTTGCGGATGCCGTACGTCAAGCCATGAAAAAGGTTGAAACACAATTACCGCCGGGGATTCAATGGACAATCCAGAATGACAAATCGCAGATATACCGGCAGCATTTGGAATTGTTGCTAAGGAACGCCT
Source organism: Phycisphaerales bacterium (assembly GCA_050117705.1). Classification (GTDB taxonomy): domain Bacteria; phylum Planctomycetota; class Phycisphaerae; order Sedimentisphaerales; family Anaerobacaceae; genus NIOZ-UU13. The sequence continues at coordinate 6,121 of JASFMF010000018.1, read as the reverse complement.
TTTGGGGATTATGCCTGGTTTTGATATTGCTGGGTCTGTTTCTGGAAATAAGACTGGCTTTTTGGGTGACCATGGGCATTCCAATTTCTTTTTTGGGAGCCTTCCTGTTCCTGCCGGGCATGGGTGTGACTATCAATATGATCTCTATCTTTGCTTTTATCATAACTTTGGGTATTGTGGTTGACGATGCCATTGTCATCGGTGAGAATATCTTTGAATATCACAATCGCGGCATGGGATTAGTACGCGCCGCAGTGCTCGGTACGCGAGATGTCTTCGTTCCGGTAATATTTAGTATCTTAACCAACATAATCGCATTCTTGCCTTTGTTTATGATACCCAGCTGGATGGGAAAAATCGCCAGGGTTATTCCCCTGGTGGTAATAACAGTCTTTATTATCTCTTTGGCAGAGTCACTGTTGATTCTGCCCTGTCATTTGGGACACATACGTCCTCGTTCCAAAGGTCGATTATCAACGTGGATTAACGCCGGGCAACAAGCCTTCAGCCGTGGATTCATCCGGTTTGTGGAAAAGATATTCGCACCATTTCTGGATCGCTGCATTCAGTTCAGACACATTACAACAGCTATGGGCTTCGCGATTCTGATTACAATCTTAGCCTTTGTGTTAAGTGGACGTATCGGCATTATCCTGATGCCGCGGATAGAGTCGGATGTGGCTATGGTTACAGCAGTCCTCCCGTATGGCAGTCCCATGACGCGAGTCGAAAAAATCCGTGATTATCTAACGGACAAGGCATGGGAGATTGTGGAAACTCACGGTGGGGATGAATTGTGTGAAGGTGTGTTTGCTGATATTAATGAAAACCAGGTTGAAGTTTATATGTACTTAACGGATCCGGACGTACGTCCCCTGGAAACCAGTGAAGTAGCCAATCTTTGGCGCCAAAAGGTCGGGGCTGTTCCGGGGCTGGAATCTTTACGCTTCGAAGCAGATACCGACGCACCGGGACAAGGGGCAGCCTTAACCGTCGAATTGAGCCACCGCAATATAGAAATGCTGGATAAGGCTAGTGAAAAGCTCTCTGAAATCTTGAGTAATTTTACCAGTATTAAAGATATTGATGACGGGTATTCGCCGGGCAAACCGCAACTTAACTTTACTATCAAACCCGAAGGACAAAGTCTGGGGCTTACACCTATGGAAATCGCACACCAGGTACGCCACGCCTTTTATGGTGCAGAGGCTTTGCGTCAACAGCGGGGACGTAATGAGATTAGAGTAATGGTGAAGCTGCCCAAGGAGCAGCGAATCAGCGAATATGACGTGGAGCAATTGCTGATTCGCACTCCGGCCGGAACGGATGTACCGTTAATGGAAGTGGCTGAAGTGAATTGGGGACGCGCTTACAACCTGATTGACCGAGAAGACGGACGGCGTTCGGTAGAGGTCACAGCGAATATAGAACCTATTGAAGATACCAGCCGGGTCTTGGCCGCACTGGAGAAAGAGGTTTTTCCCCAGATGCTCAAACAATTCCCCGGGCTGGCCTGTGATTGGGATGGTAGTCAAGAGGAACTCTCAGAGGGTGTACAGACGCTCATTAGTGGTTTTGCTATTGCCATGTTCATGATCTTTGCAATGCTGGCGATTCCTTTCAGGAGTTATATTCAGCCAGTGATTGTGATGGTGGCCGTTCCATTTGGTATTGTGGGGGCGGTATTGGGACACCTGATCATGGGTTACGCCCTAAGCTTAATGAGTATAATGGGCATCGTGGCTTTGTCGGGCGTGGTGGTCAATGATTCGCTGGTGCTCATCAGCTATGCCAACGAGCAGCGCAGACAAGGTTTTTCCGCATTTGAAGCCATTCATAAAGCCGGCATTAGACGATTCAGGCCCATCATCCTGACTACTTTAACGACTTTTGGTGGATTGACCCCTATGATCATGGAGAGCTCCGTGCAGGGCCGTTTCCTGATCCCTATGGCGATTTCCCTGGGATTCGGTATTCTATTTTCCACAAGTATAACTCTCATTTTGGTACCATGCTTTTATATGATGATCGATGATGTCCAGCGATTATGGAAACAAACCGCCAACGTAATACAACCTGTTTAGGTCTTGCTTGAAGAATTATTCGGTTGCTTCAGAGTGATGAAATAAGGAAGACGAGAATTTTGTCATAGTTTTTGACGTTCGATCGTTACAATAGTACCTTGACCCAGTTTGCTCTTAATTTTAAGAGACCAGCCCATTCGTATAGCAATACGATTGACGATGGACAAACCCAGACCGTATCCTCGCGTTTTAGGCCCGTGAACCCAGGTTTCGGTAATCCTTGATAGTATTTCTTCAGAAATACCACAACCTGTGTCGGAAACCTTAATTTGGTCACTTGACACCGTTACCTCAATCTTTCCCGAATCGGTGTGGTGTGCCGCGTTTTCTATGAGGTTGCGAATAGCAATAATCCAGAGGTTGAGTGGCTCGTCCAGGACACAGTTTTGCTTGACAGTCACTACAAATGATATCTCGGAGGGTAAAACAGCCTTCCACTCAGAGATCAGACCATCCAGCGCTTGAGTGAACTCCTCTTTCGATATGGATAGTGCCTTATTGTCTTCATGAGCCAGCCAGAGCAGGCACTCTAAGGTATGCTGCATGCGAAAAACAGACCGTTCCATGCGTTCAAGACGACGTTCCGAAGTACCGTTTTTATACTGTGGAGAGACGCGCATGAGTTCTATAGCACCCTCAAGAACCGTGAGCGGCGTTCTGAGTTCATGGCTGGCATCCAGTAAGAATTGCCGTTCCCTCTGCACGAACCTCTCTCGTTGCCGGACATACGCCTCCATTTGCCTGGCGAGAGCACCAATCTCATCATTACCGAAGGAATCTGAAAATCCCGGCGGCAGCTCACCTCCCTTGCTCGAACATACGATGTCAGCAAGATGGAGAAGTGGTTGCAGTGCTTTTCGGGTGAGCATAAATCCTATAGCAACACCTGCCAATGTGATCACGAGGACTACACCAACGAGCAGGCTGATTATACTTGTTGCATTACGCGGCTCTGGCATATCGGCAACGGCATACAATCGTCTTCCATCGGACGGCCGTTTCCAGATAAGAAGGTGCGTTTCCCGGTCATCCCACATATTTCGGTCCATTTCATGGAATCCTGGCTCAAAATTCTTAGCTTTGGAAAGCTCAGGTGGGAGAGCTTCAGGTTTCTCGAAAACCTTGATCAAAGGAGACAGCGACCCTATATCAGCATCCTGCCTTCCGTCAACGTGTTCGGCGACAAAGAGGAGATACTCTTTGATAACAGTATCTTCCGCCTCACAGGATATCTCCCATGCAAGCCACGTAACCAGGCTGGCCGTAAGAACTGCCAGAAGTATATGAGAAAGTAAAAGACGATGGGCGATACGTCGGACTTTTCTATGGCTCTTCGTGACGATTACAGGACTCATGATTCCGGCTCCTCTTCAGCGAGGCGATAGCCAAGACCGCGCACCGTGTGAAGGAGCTTTTGCTGGAACGGCCGGTCAATAGAACGCCGCAACGTGTACATGTGTGATCGCAGCACATCACTAAACGGTTGATCGTGTCCCCATATCTCGTATTCAAGTTCCGCCCGGGAAACCAGCGCCGGGGAAGCCCGCATCAGATGAAGAAGGATTTTTCGCCCAACCCGAGTCAGTTCTATGGGACGCCCGGCGCGAGTGACTTCCATAGTCTTTACATTTGCCACAAGGTCTCCAACTGTAAGCATATGGCCGCAGATTTCAGACGATGCCCGCCTGTATAGTGCCTTAAGGCGTATCTCAAGTTCCTGCATAGCGAATGGCTTGACTAGGTAGTCGTCCGTACCTGATTGGAATCCCTCGATTTTATCCTGTAGCCTGTCCCTCGCTGTAAGCATCAGGATAGGCGTCGAGTCGTTTGCATCCTTACGCAAACGCTCACACAGCTTAAGCCCATCGATACCGGGCAACATTATATCCAAGATAATGATATCCCAACGTTCCGTTACGGCAAGATGGAGGCCGACAAGGCCGTCATACGCAAAGGCCAGTTCATGTCCCTTCTCTTCAAGATATTCCTGAAGGTTTTCTGCAAGGTCTTTGTCGTCTTCAACTATAAGGATTCTCATCGGAGTCTCTACCTTTTCTGTTTACTCCGCGATTCCAAATTCAGATTAGCTTTCAAAAATAGCTTCTCAATAGAAGTTGTATTTCCGTATCTTGTATTTACATGGTTATTCAGAAAGAATACATGATACCGAAGAACACCTCGAAAATCAAATCTCTTTCGATGATAGGACTGCGCCTGATACAGCTATCCAGGTTCTCACATTCAAGCATCCAAATCAACGAGATATCGGGAGAAACTTCGTACTGAATCATCAATTCCCCAGATATGTTTAAGGCGGAACCGGGTTCGTAATACGACCGTCCCGGACGGCTCTCAGTCCTCGAAACGCCATAATAGTAATCTGTCCAATCGGAACTCTGATATTTAACAGAAACAGATGGTTCGATCTCAAAATCGCCGAATTCCCACTCACGTCCGATGCTAAACTCGAGTTGCTGACCGGAGTGTTCATTCTGTAGCTCGTTGAGAAACTTAAACTCGAAATCTACGTAGGGAGTTTCGTAGGTGCAGAACAAACCACCGTGGAGAGTGGTCATATCGGGTTCATCCATGCCTTCGAGATAGTCACTGTCATCCTCTTCAAATCCATCGCCGATTCCTATCTCCCCGAGAAGGCCAAAAGAAAATCCATCGTCGTGTAAGAGAGAATAGGAAAATTCTGTTCCCTCGATTTGTAAGGGACCGTTGCGATAACTGATGATCGGAACCGGATCAACTTCGGATCCCACTCCCTTGTAGGGGGATTTCTCCCAAAAGGTTCCGAACCCAAGTGCCAGTTCCCCCCCGATTAAGGGAAGGGCTTCCGATATATCAAAAATGTCACCTGATTCTGAAAGGATGATCTCGAAATCATCACCCTCAATCGTGGTAAGCTCTACCTCCCAGACAGACAGGCCTTCCCAGGATTCCGGTTCCACCTCACGGATTTCTGCTCCGGGATACTGTTCGACAATGGTCTTTGACACGGCTGGCGGAGCGTTGTCCGCCAGGAGAGGAGGAATGTCGTCGCTTCCAATCTCCCCGACCTGTGGAGAATTTTCATGTGTAAAAGAATATTCCTCCTGCCCTACAGCATTCATTTGATACACTCCGGCAAAGTATTCTTCATCCAAAGAGCCGGTCGTTGAACAGGAACAGGTAAACAGCAACGTAATCATAAATAGTTGACATAGTATTCGCATTGTTTCACTCAATCTTCTAAACATCTATGGTCCTTTCAATTTTTCTCATTCTTATTTCCGAATAAACCAGTCATAACATCATAAATAAGAATAACTGAAAGCACGTGAAACGAAGGTCGAGGCCAATGTGAAATTGTTGTGAATTGATAAAAAATTGATTTATTAGCAGAAATAATTCTGTAAGGTGCGTTTAATAAACCACGTCTAAAGTAAGTGATATCAATTATTATGTCTGGATTGTACTGTAGAGGAGTAGTTATCAGAGATAAAATGGCTGTCAATTACTCTTTGGAAGGAGGATATTCAGTTCTATTCCAGAGAATAGAATCCTTGGATATATCAACTCAATCAAAACAAAAGAATGATGCTTCAAAGTTTGAAGTCTTAGGAGATTTTCGATGTGTAATGCTATAGCGGATGATATTTAGCCTTGCGAATATATTCCTTCTGGTAGCTGTATGTTTTAACATCAACTTATATTTTTTAAATAATTTTTCTTGCGCTTTCAAAAAATCAAAGTATAATTTGGTTGTAGTTTATGGGTGTAACTATTTTGTCCATGATTTTGTGCACATATTGCTCAACATGCTCAACATGCGCAATATGCAGAATTGAAGCTGCTCTTTGCAGGATAAGGACTTACAAGTAAATACAGGCTGTTGAAGTAGTTGCGGTTTTTGCGTTTATTTTACCCATAACCCGGAGGTCGCAGGTTCGAATCCTGCCCCCGCTATTAAAACCTGGAGATAGCTTCATTAATAACAAGAAGTTATCTCTTTTTTTGTACCCCAAAATAACTCGTTATGAACCTGCGAC
>JASFMF010000017.1:0-10463 GCA_050117705.1 Phycisphaerales bacterium | reverse complement strand
TATGGCATTGTTTTGAATACTCCGGCTTTTACAAAGTACCATATAAATTTGGGCGAAATTTCCACTTATCCGAAGGGATACAAAGAGAACGCGGGTGTTTTTTGTCACAATAATCCCTGGATTATGATTGCCGAAACGATTCTTGGAAATGGCGACAAAGCGTTTGAGTACTATAAGAAAATTGCTCCATCTTATCTTGAAGACATCAGTGATTTACACAAGACAGAGCCGTACGTATATGCACAAATGGTCGCCGGCAAGGATGCATATAAACCTGGTGAAGCTAAAAACTCGTGGCTAACCGGAACTGCGGCCTGGAATTTTTATGCTATTACCGAGTACATACTGGGAATCAGGCCTGAATACGATGGATTGTTAATAGACCCATGCATTCCGAATGATTGGGATGGTTTCTCAGTAGAAAGAAAATTCAGAGATTCGGTCTATAAAATAACTGTACAAAATCCAAAGCATGTTTCCAAAGGCATTAAGGAAATTCTTATTGATAACAAAAAGGCAGACGGTAATGTCCTGCCTGTCTTACAGGATGGAAAAAGCCATGATGTCACAGTTGTTATGGGTTAACGGTTATTTATTGCGCCGCGGGCGATACGGTATAACCAGTACGCCACACCAATAAGCAGCACTGTGCCAATCCAGCCTCCGAACGGTATGGTTTTATCCCAGAAATGCTTGATGATTGGCAGGTCGATGTCAAATTGCTTGAGTATAACGATAGGAATTGCCAGAAGGATTCCCATAAGCGCTTCCCCTGTGATAAGACCCGAAGCAAAAAGCAAGCCGTCTCGGTTGGACCGTTCGATTTGCTCACGAGGGGTGTTCAGTCGCTTATGAAAACGTTGTAATACCCAATGGATTATACCGCCGGCGAAAATCGGCACTGCTAATTCCAGCGGCAAATAAATTCCGATTGCCACAGCAAGTATCGGCATCCGGAAAACACTTTTTTTCGCCTCCAATACAACATCAGCAGCAATAATCACCACTGCAACAGCCATCCCGATAAATGCAAAGTTCCATGGCATGTCTCCCTTGAAAACACCCTGCGAGACCGAGGCCATAAGATTTGCCTGAACGGCCGACAACGCATCCGAACCGGCGCCTTCCTGGCCCTTGAAACCGTAGGCTTTATGCAGGAGCATCAAAACCGGAGCGATAACGATTGCCCCGGACAATGTCCCCACAATTTGCATAACCTGCTGCTTCCAGGGAGTAGCTCCAACGAGTCGTCCCGCCTTCAGGTCCTGCATATTGTCACCTGCTATCGCCGCTGCGCAGCAGACAACGCTGCCGATTATAATTGCCGCCGCTGGGCCGTTTTCGGCGCCTTTACCCATGAGAAGCAATAATAAAAGCGAGGAAACAACAATAGTTGCAATCGTAATACCCGAGATAGGATTGTTGGATGAGCCGACCAATCCAGCCATATACCCGGCCACCGCGGAAAAAAGAAAACCGGCAACAAGCATAACAACAGCCATCGGCAGGGATATAGATACTTTTGCAACGAAGAGCTGATATACCAGGAATAAAGGAATAATCGAGCCAATAATCAAAATAAGAACCCATTTCATTGGCATATCTTTTTCTGTTCGTTCGATTACAACTTGTTCATGTGTCATTGCTCGATATGCTTTCAGGCCGCTCTTGATACCGCTTAGAAGCGATCTTCGCATCTTGAAGATAGTCCATAGGCCGCCTATAAGCATAGCTCCGACTCCGATATAGCGCGTTTGTGATGACCAGATACTATATGCCCTGTCAACGGTGTTGCCATCTACGGCAGCATCGGAAAATGCCGCACAGATAGGAATTGCGATATACCAGTTGGCGACACCGCCGAGAAAGATTAATACGGCTATATTTAATCCTACGATATAACCGACTGAAATCAAAGCGGGACTCAGGTTCGAGCCGCCGTAAACTATTGTTCTACCGACGCCCCTTGCTCCTTCTATAACTTCAGGCCACAGGCCGATCCCTTTTGCCGAAATCTTAAACAACCCTCCCACGAGAGCGGCCTTTGCTATTGTCCATACACCCTTTCCACCCTCCTGACCGGTCTCAAGAACCTCCGCCGTAGCGATACCTTCGGGAAATTGGAGTTTACCTTCGACGATTAACGAACGGCGCAGTGGAATAGTGAACAGTACACCCAGAAGGCCGCCAAACGCAGAGATAATTGTAATCCACAGGAAATTTATCCCCCCGAAGCCATCCCAATATCCCAGGATAACCAGTGCCGGCAATGTGAAGATAACACCGGCGGCTAATGATTCACCTGCCGATGCTGCCGTTTGAACAATGTTGTTTTCGAGGATATTGCTTTTCCTAAAGAGCCTTAGCACACCCATCGAGACAACCGCCGCTGGGATCGAGGCCGAAATTGTCATCCCGGCAAACAAACCTAAATAGGCATTGGCTGCCGCTAAGATCATCGAAAGAAAAACGCCTAAAATAAATGCTTTAACTGTGATTTCCGGTATCGACAGTCCTTCTGTATTCATGAATGACCCCGTTCAAAATTTTTAGAAAATGACAGCTATCTTTTTTAAACCATTACCAATATATTCAGATTGGTTGTGTCAATTATTTTACAAATTCAGCAACAAAATATTTTGGTTTCAGTTGTTCACCTGTTGCACGTTCAATCATTTCGTTCCAGTGATAGAGAGCACCGGCTTCCAGAACATTTTTAGCTAAAAAATCACCAGCCTGCTTTTGCCCAACATAACTGACATTTTCATCAGATTCAAGCTTTAGAACCTCGTGAACAATATGGTTATGTAACTGGGATGCCAGCAATTCACCTAACATATAATTATGGTAATAACAGGGCGCGATAGCGAAATGAATCTTGGCTGCCCAGTCCGGCTGATTGCGTCCTCGTGGCTTATTTACAAGCTGATACTTCTTAACCGTTTGCCACCAGAGCCGGTTCAGATTTTGGTCGGGATTTGCGTACAGTCTTTTTTCAAAATCGTACATTACCATCGCCCAGCGTGCAAAAATAAGCTGCTTGAGCTGGGCATACTTGCCGCTTACTTTTTCAATTTCGGCCCGTTGTTGTTCGGACAACTCGAGCATCTGCTGCATCCATTCAGGGTTCCGGCTCAATCGGCCGAAGAACATGGCGATAGCTTCTGTTGTAAAAATGTGGGCGGGTTCCCTGAGTAGATAAGGGACCTCCGGGTCGTGATATTTATCGTAAACGGCGTGACCCAATTCATGTAGGATAGTCTCCATCCAGGTCTCGTTATTTTTAAGATTGCACAGAATACGCACGTCACCTTCCTTGTCAATGTCCGTACAAAAAGCGTGCGGATTTTTACCTTCCTTCTCATAAAGGTCGCTATTATTAAGGATATCCCCAACCGGCAGCCCGATACCGGAATAGAATTTCGCGGCTAATTCCTTAATATCTTTGTCTTCATAATAAACATCTAAATCAAGGTCATAAACCATAGGTGTTTCCTGGAAGAACGGATCGTGATAATGCCAGGGCATAAGCTCAGTGACGGCTATATTATATTTGGCCGCCAATATTCGGTCTAAATCAGCCTTTAATTCAGCAAAAGGTTCGTTGGTTAATTCATAAAGCTGCTCGAAAATTCGGTCCAACTCTTCGACATCCTGTTCGGCGGTGGCCAGAGAAAGAGTATGAAAATTGTCAAAGCCCAGTTTTCGAGCCGCTTTATTTCGCAGCTTCACTAATTTGACAATATCCTTTGCAACTGTAGCTCCAACCTGTTTACTGGCAAGCCATGCTTGCTGTCTCTTGTCTGAATTTGTCTGAGTTTTGAGAAATTCCTTTATTTCATTATCGGTAACTTTTTTCCCATCGATAGTTCCGCGAAAAGTGCTGAAGTTCTTTTCTATTTCTGTGCCCAAATCAACGATTTGTTTCAGCAGCTCCGGCTCTATTTGGTTCTCCAGATAAGCGTTATAAAGCAAATCTAATTGCCGGGACAATACGGGGCTCTTCACCCGGCCGGATTCTTTCATTTCTTTAAGAAAGCCAAAATCCTCAGGGTCGCTGTAAATCTGTCGAATTTCGAGCGTCAATTTACTGACCTTGTCGTAATCCTCGGATTTACCGCTGATTGACGCATCCCAGTAGGCGAGACTCATCTCTTTGGAGATGGGCCGAATTTTTTCGACATGAGCAGTGATGAAGTTTTCCAACTCTGTATCCTTTGCGTTTTGTGCACAACCGGTTACTACAATGCTTATCGACAAGGTTATTATCAGAGTGAACAAACTTTTCATAATTATTTTCTCCTTTTAGTGCCCCAATTTTATTCATAATATTTTTTTGGCTCGAAGGATATTATCACCTTTTATTATTGAAATCAAGTTAGTTCCGCACCGGTATTTAGACTTGTTATTTTTCGTGTTCGGACATTTCTTCTTTGAACTCTCACATTAACGCCTGTAACATATTGTCAGCCACTGAAGATAATATCTTGGTAAATCAGGTAAAGGGCAAAATCCATTATGGCTAAGAGCAAATACTTGACCTCACCGGTTCCTTCTAAAAAAATGCCTCGCTCGATTCCATACATCATGGTCAGTGAGGCCACCGAAAGATACGCGTTCTATGCATTTGACGCTATTTTAGCACTGTTTCTAATCAACAACCTGATGGACTGGAATGGCAATGCTGCGAACCTAACCGAAGAAAAAGCAATAGAATGGAAGCATTATTTTAAAGCCGCTGTTTATTTTACACCGCTGATTGGCTCATTGATAAGTGATTTATTTCTTGGTAAATATCGAACTATCATTGTTTTCTCGATAGTATACTGCCTCGGCTTTCTTGCAATCACAATCGACCAAACATACCTCGGAACGATGATTGGTCTTGGCCTTATTGCATTGGGCTCCGGAATAATCAAGCCATGCCTAACCGCAAATGTGGGGGACCAATTCGGCAAATCCAACCAGAACCTTATTACCAAGGCATATAATATATTTTACTGGGCCGTTAATGTAGGAGCCTTTTTTTCTATGGCCATCTCGCCATGGATATATGACAAATATAGTGACGTCAGGATTGCCCTGGGCATACCCGGTATCTTCATGGTACTAACTACTATAACTTACTGGGCAGGCCGAAAATCAATGGTTCATATCCCCCCGAAAGGTAAGGTCTTTTTTAAGGATTTGCTCAGCAAGGAAGGATTATTAGTCATCGTTCGTCTGTCCCTTTTCCTGTTTATTTTTGTTGCGGTTTTTTGGTCCCTTTTTGACCAAAGCACATCTAAATGGATTTACCAGGCCGAAAAAATGAATCTTATGTTCCTGAAATGGAATATATCAGACCAGACATTCATCGGCTCGATTCTGAGTAAGTTATGGGGACTCAACCATGTCGAATGGAAAATCCTTCCCGCACAAATGCAGGCGGCCAATTGTATTCTTGTTCTGATTACTATCCCGCTGTTTGCGTTTATTGTTTATCCTTTGATTAATAAATTCTTCCGTCTTACTCCGATCCGAAAAGTCGCTATCGGCTTTTTTATCACTATTCCATCTTTTGCAATTCCCGCGCTGGTTGAAAAATGGATACTGGAAGGAAGCCAGCCGACTATCTGGTGGCAGGTGCTTGCTTACTGGTTTCTCACCGCCGGCGAAGTAATGATTTCTATCCCTGCTTTGGAATTCGCATATACCCAGGCGCCTAAATCAATGAAATCATTCATTTCTTCGTTAAATATGCTGTCGGTTTCACTCGGTAACCTGTTCATTTCGCTTGTCAACAAATTCATACAAAATCCTGATGGCACAGTAAAATTGGAAGGCCCGAACTATTATTGGTTTTTCACTAAATTGTTACTGGGCACCGGCATAGTATTCTGCTTTGTCGTGCAGTTCTATAAGGGCAAAACATATATCCAGGACGAAGCTCCGGCGGAATCATCAGCTTAAAGATATGTTAAGTTTTAAATTGCGATAATAACACAACTTGTAGTTCTTTGAATAGTGTTTCACGAACGACAATTTTAATTTTGCCAGATATCTGCAGTTCGGGCCTTGACGTCCACCATCTTTGGCAATTTGGCACTGGGGACCGGTTCGTACCAGAAAGTTGCGCACGACCAGTCGTCCTGTGTTTCTGCAAGGCCGTCCTTCCACGCAATCTGTTGAATTGTGATGCGGCATTCTTTTTGCCACGAAATCGGGTCGGGCAAATGCCAGCGATACATCGAAACGAAATTGTTCTGATTCAAACTGCATCCATTATAAGGATACGGCGTCTGTTGCATACCATAAGACAGGCACACATAATCCTCGCTTCCCGTACCGCAAATTGTCGGAAAGTCCGTGTCACCATCCATATAAATCTTTATCTCGCCCTCACCCCACCATTGACCGGGCGTAAGATTGCGAACACCGATGACTGCGCCCATAAAACGTCCTTTATTTTTTCTTTGCGGTAGCATCACGAAGTCTTTTTTCATTGTTGTTGGATTTTCTCTATGGAACAACACGTGCAGCCGTCCCACGTTCTTCGGATGCTTATCTTCGATTGTGTAGTCAATTTGATAATACAACGGAACCTCTTTTTGCCCTTCGTTGGTCAGTGTTATCTTTGCACGCTTAACGAACGGCATAGGTAGCCATATATTCATACCGGCATTTTTACCCAATGAGTGCGCCGCGGAAAAGTATGGCATAACCTTACCATGCGCAAAACCCATAAAGTCGCCAATTGGACATTCAATACTCGGATGTTCTTGTCCGTCCCACCAGGCGCGAATAACCAGACTTCGCAAGTTGGCCGGGTTGTTGCTTGTTGTCATCCAGATGTGTCGAATGGTGCCTTTCCCTTCGATATCACAAAGCTGCACTTGCTGGCCAAACTTAAAAGATATGGAAGGTGCTCCCTTTCGACCGGTTCCGAGACGGCTTGCTGCCTTGCCGCCTTGACCCGGTGCACCTGTGGGGTTCTCGAACGAAATTGACCGCGAAATCAATCCCGTATCAAGCAGGTACGGCTCAGTTACTATATCTGCGGCCTGCAGACGGCAGACACATCCGAACATTACAATAGATAGTAATAAAAATAAGATTTGCTGTGATAAAATCCGCCTAATCATAACCTTCCCTTTCATAAACATAGATTTACGTTTCTAAACAGCCTGCCTTCACTGTGAATTTTAGAAAGCTTACCTGAATCCCATATTAGGGTCAAGACTATTAGAAATCTCTGCTAGGAGGAAAAAAGCCTTGCGTTTGAAATGCTTGTTCTATAAGGTTTGGCAAGGAGAATTGGCGGTAATCCTGATTTTTTACTTTCGTTTTTTTAGAAGAAGACGAATTCTTTTTAAGAATGGACTGACAATGAAGAAAATTATTTCCATATCGCGCAGAACTGATATACCGGCCTTTTACGGCGATTGGTTTATGAACCGGCTTAAAGAAGGCTTCGTGGGTTTAGTCAATCCTTTTAGTGGCAAAAAATATATAGTGCCGCTCAAGCCTGAGGATGTTACGTGCTTCGTATTCTGGTCGAAGGATTTTAGTCCTTTTATTGAGAATTTAAAGATTCTTGACCGGTTAGGTTATAAATTCTATTTCAATTATACGGTGACGGGTCTGCCGGAGGTTTTCGAAAATGATGTTAATAAACAATCGGCAATAGATGCCTTGAAACAGCTTGGCAAAATGTATTCACCACGACATATCAACTGGCGGTTTGACCCAATCATCTTAACCGATACTCATGACCGCAATTTTTACATCGATGCCTTTGAGAAACTTGCGTCGGAGTTCGCCGGATGCGTGGAACGTTGTTATTTCAGTTTTGTAAATTTATATAATAAAGTTATACGCAACTTTGAAGAGCTTGAAAAAGCAACAGGTTTGAAAATTTCAAATTGCAGTGATAACTTTAAGGCCGAACTGGCAAATGACCTCGCGAATATTGCAAAGTCTTATGGGATTAGAATGTTCTCATGCTGTGGCGATTATTTAGTAAGCGATAATATCAGCAAAGCACACTGTATTGATGGTGACATAATTGAAAGCTTGTTTTTCCCCGAAGGCCTCCGGCATAAACCAAAACCAACAAGAAAAGAGTGCGGTTGCGCCGAAAGTACGGATATTGGAACGTATGATACCTGCCCTCATGGCTGTGTTTATTGTTATGCGAATATGAATAAACAAAAAGCCTGCAAAGCTTTTAATAACCACGACAAAGATAGTGCTTTTTTAGGTTACAGCAAGTCGCAGTCGGATAAATGGCTTATGGAAATCCAATATGACAAAGATAGAAAGGATTGTAGGCAACTGAAGATTTTTTAGTAACTGTCGTATTGTGATAAAATGACTTTAAGTTAGCTTTAAGCGCTTCTGGTTAAAGTTTTGCTTATAGTAGTACCGGCTAATTTTAAGACTAATTGCTCCATTGCGATGGTAGCTTTGGCCTGGCCGGTTTTAATAGCGTAATCGGTCTCAGCTAATTGCTGAAGATAATCACCGATTTGTTTTAAGCTTATTTTTTTAAGTTGTGCAAAGAAATTATCTTTGTTGTTCCATATTCGACATCTTTTTGCAATTTCTCCGATCCGGCAACCTTTATTGAACAGCACTTTAGCTTCGAACATTCTGCGGACATGGAAAGCGAAAGCCCCGACGATAGTATATTCAGCCGATTTGTCCTGTGCGAACATGCTTCTCAATCGTTCAACCGCTTTACCGGGATTGTTTGCTATAATCGCATCAATCACTGCAAATGCATTGAATAAGCGATTATGGCCGATGAGTGGTTCTATATGTCTTTGGGTAATTATCTTATCAGTATCTGCAAACAAGGCCAGTTTATCGATTTCACTGTAAAGTCGTGTCAGTTCGTCCCCGGCCAGTTCGATTAAAAGTATAGCGGTGCTCAAGCTGAGTTTTTTGTTGTGGGCATCATAGGCATAATTGATAAGACGCTGCGGCAGTTCAGTGCGTTTCGGTTGTGTAACGGCGATGAGTTTTCCAACCTTGGCCAGTTTCTTAGCTAAATTCGTTTGTTTCGGCCAGCTATTTACCGTCATTATAAGTCGCCCGGTTGCACAGGGATTATCGAAATAATTTTCGAGTAGTTGACGGTTTTGGGATATGAAATCATCAGCTTTCCTTAACAGGACAACACGCTTGTCGGTCAGAAATGGTAAAGTCCTCAGTTCATCAAGCATTTCTGAGGCTGGGATTGAATCTGCCTGGCCTTCGAAAAGCCCGGTCGTTCTTTGCTCCGGCTCTAATAACTCATCGAGAAGTGCCCGGCACTGAGCATTGACGAGAGAATCTTCTTTGCCGGCAATTACATAAATCAGTTTATCCATTATGTTTGGATGCTGCTTGGTTTAGCGTTTCTTCTTGGTCGTCTTCTTTTTGACTTTAGACTTTGTCTTAGGCTTAGCTTTCGTCTTGGGCTTAGATTTAGCCTTCGCATTTGACTTTGACTTCTTATCATTGCCATTGGACTTGACTTTGTTATTATTCGACTCTTCAGCAACTATCTTTGCAACGGCAACAAGCTTATCGCTTGGCTTAAGCTTGATTAAACGAACGCCCTGTGTATTTCTGCCAATCGAGCGGATTTGGTCAAGACCGGTTCGAATAATCATGCCGTTGGCGGTTATCATCATTAAGTCGTCTTTGTTCTGTACGGCTTTAAGCGCAACTACCTTGCCGTTACGGGTGCTTGTTTTTATATTCTTCAGACCAACTCCACCCCGGCTCTGCGAGCGATAATTCTCAAGGCCTGTTCGTTTACCATATCCGTTTTCGCAAACGGTAAACAAAGCTGCTTTTTCCTCGACAATCACCATATCAACAACAGCATCTCCAGAACGTAAATTAATACCTTTGACACCTCGCGAAGCACGACCCATCGAACGCACCTGGCTTTCGTCAAATCGTATCGTCATCCCATCGCAGGTGCCCAGTACAATATGGTCATCTCCTGTAGTTAGTGCAACACCAATCAAATCGTCGGTTGGGTCAAGATTAATAGCAATAACCCCTGTCTTCCTTGGATTGCTGTAAGCGGACAGCTTCGTCTTTTTTACAATGCCATTCTTCGTGGCCATAACAAGCTGCCTAGGCTGTATTTCCCCTTGGCCTTCGTCCTCATCGAAACTGCTTACATTAATTATTGAAGCCATTTGCTGATTTCCAAGCTTCAAGAGGTTTACGATATTTCTTCCTTTACTTTGTCTGGACATACTCGGTATGTCATATACCTTCAGCCAGTAACACTTGCCACGGTTGGTAAAGATAAGCAGATAATCGTGTGTAGAAGCAACAAAAAGATGTTCTATGAAATCGCCTTCTTTTGTAACCGAGCCGATTATTCCCCTGCCGCCTCTGGCCTGTTTGCGGTATGTATCAATCGGCATCCGCTTAACGTATCCGCTGTGGCTTACTGTGACGATGACCTCTTCTTC
>JASFMF010000016.1:0-10506 GCA_050117705.1 Phycisphaerales bacterium | reverse complement strand
TCTCTTGATTTTATTATCCAAAAATGTATAATATTGTAGTTTTTAAGGCAAGGTGTAAGGGTTTCTTTGTTTTTAACTCTACTGAAGGAGGTGAGATTCCATTGCACAAATCCGACGCTATTCATTCTTTGTTTTTATAAAAAACTTCTAAGCTTTTATCTGTACAGCGATTTATATTAAACAGCAACTATATGGCCTGAACTTAATATTGTTCACTTGAAATCCTATCGAAAATAAGTCTCAGCAACGCAGTTTAGTGTACAAAAGTTTTTTATATCAATAGGTAGAGGCCGGATTTACGTCCTGACCCCTTTATAAAGGATATGGTTATGAAAAAATCAAATCTAAAATCATTATTTCCAGTATTAATAGTCGTTGTATTACTATTGACTTTGGGGGGAGGACGGCTTGCAGCCTTAAGTGATTGGATTGGCGTGGAATTGGCCCACTCTCAAGCTGTCGGCTTATATGGTAACATAGTAAACAACCAGGAACCGGCCTCCTGTGACTGGAGGCACGGAGGTGTACACAAAATGCACTGGCCACAGTGGCCCGAGCTTGGCGCAGAGGGAATGGACGTCGATATGTCTCTGCTCTTCCTTGCAGATGATTTTAAGTGCATGGCTGCCGGCCCCATTAACAACATTCACATCTGGGGTTCATTCCAGGATGACATATTACCGCCGAATGGAGCAGACAGCATAACATTTGAAATCAGCATTTATTCGGATATCCCAGCAACAGATACAACCTGGAGTATGCCGGGAGAGCTTCTCTGGATTCGGACGTTTAGTCCCGATGAATATACAATGCGTATGGTTCACGATGGCCCGGAAGGTTGGTATGATCCGGCAAAAGGACAATATTCCCCGGACAATCACCGAAAAGCCTATCAGTATAACTTCTGCATTGAAGATGAGCCTTTTATTCAGGAACAGGGAATTGTTTACTGGCTCAGCGTTAAGGAGCTTGCACCTGCAGATGCTGAATACAAATTCGGATGGAAAACAACCACTTATAAACTTCGGTGGAATGATGATGCCGTATATTTTCTTGCCGGAAAGCTCATTTCATTTCCACTCGAGTATCCCAAAGAACACGAATATGAAGGTGAATCACTTGACCTGGCATTTGTAATCAACAGTAATGAAGAAGGTCAGGGCGAACATGACCTTGGGGACGCACCGGACAGCTCCAACAGTTTCCCCGGCATAACGATGCTTGCTTATCCGGACACAGGCGTGCTCGCAAACTATCCGACAGTGTACGAGCTTGGTTCTGCTCCGTATGGTCCAATTCATTGGCAACCCAAAGCATGGTTCCATCTCGGCAGGTCTGTTACTTCAGAAGGTGGAGCCGACCAGGGTTATGACGAAGACCCCGATAACAACCTCGACCCACCAAACGACCAACCTAACCGTGACGGAGGAGATGATGGGGTTAAATTACCACTGGTTTTACCTCACTGCGGACAGACTACATTAGATCTCAGACTTACTACTATCGACCCACTTCACGAACCGGCTTACGTAAACGTGTGGTTTGACTGGGACCGTGACGGCGACTGGGATGATACTATAGAATGTTCCGATGGTTCCCTTGTACCTGAATGGGCGGTTCAGAACATCGATGTTATTAACAACTTCGCCGGTTCAATTGTTATAAGTACTCCCCCATTCACGTGCTGGCACCCACCAACAGATGGAGAACCTGCTCCATTATGGATGCGAATTACAATAGCGGAAAGACCCTGGAATGCGGATGAAAATATTGCAAACGGCGGCGGAGCCGGACCAATCGATGGATACGAATATGGGGAAACAGAAGACTACTTGATATTCCCAAAACAAGAACCCGGAACAACTGATTATGACTGGGGTGACGCCCCGGATAGTTTTGATATGCTGGGTTACCCGACAATGTCGTTTAATAGCGGTGCCAACCACGTTATTGCCGGCCCGTGGCTTGGTGATAACAGCGACCAACCGGATAGCGAACTAAACGGCCAGCCGGAATCAGAAGCATTAGGTGACGATCTGGACGTTGAGCCATTATTTTCCGGTCCCCCCAATGATGATGAAGACGGCGTCACAATTCCACAGCTCGTCCAGGGTGTAACAGCAGACATCGCGCTCGATGTCAGAGGCGGAGGTGGTGTTGTACAGGGATGGATTGATTTCAACGGTGATATGGCATGGCAGACGACTGAAGAAATATTCAACAGCTTTCTACCTAACGGCCCACACACTATTTCTTTCCCGGTACCTACTGATGCCGCACTCGGACAAAGCTTCGCACGTTTCAGAATCAGCAAACAGGGCGGCTTAGACCCCGAAGGGCCGGCGCTAGATGGTGAGGTCGAGGACTATGAAGTAAATATCAAGGAAATGCCAAAAGACATCAAATGGATTCAATGGCCTGACCTGACCAGAAAAGGTATTGATATTCGTGTTGACAGCAATGACGGGACACTTCGAAGAATTGCCGACGACTTCGAGTGCACGAGTAATGATCTCATTACAAAAGTCTGCATTTGGGGTTCCTGGAAAAATGACATTAAGGGTGAAATCAAACAAATTCGCCTCAATATATACTCCGACGATCCGGTAGGTCCCGTGGGAACAGACCAGGAAAATCTTTTCTCGAAACCTAATCCCGGGCTGCTGTGGACAAAGACTTTCAACGAAGATGAAATACAGGAAGTACTTTACCACGTTGTTCGTGACCCGGGTGAATGGTGGTGGGACCCGGTGACAGGAGAATACGGCCCCGGTGGCGACAAAGAAGTTTGGCAAATAGAAATGTATATCGGGCCGTCCGAAGCATTCCTGCAACAAGGCACACCTGACAATCCGATTATATACTGGTTGGAGATACAGGCGGAAACAGAAAATGGCGAATTTGGCTGGAAGACACGCCGATGGCCCGAACACTTTATGGACGACGCCGTTTGGGATACCGGAAGCGAACTGCCGCGTCTCTGGAAAGAATTATTCTACCCGAAAACACACCCATATTATAGCCTTGAACAGAATTCCATAGATATGTCGTTCTATATATCATACAGTACCGGCGAAACTGCAATGCCGACATCAAGACCTGTCAGCGCCACACAATGCCCGGCTGTAAAAACACGATGCCCGTCTGTAGACACTCTGTGTCCGCCCTTGACAACAACGTGTCCGGCCCAAAACACCCAATGCCCGATTGGCGCAACAATGTGTCCTCCTGTCCAAACTCAGTGTCCGGCGGTTGAGACCGAATGCAAACCTGTCGAGACTGTTTGTCCACCGGTACAAACCGAGTGCCCGATGGTAGAAACTGAATGCAGTCCGGCTCCCACAATATGTCCGCCGGTTACTACTCAATGCCCGACAACAACTACTATATGTCCAACCGTGCTAACCCAATGCCCAGCCATAGAAACAGAGTGCTACATTGCTGCAACACTCTGTCCGGCGGTAGAAACCCAATGCCCGGCAACAGAAACCGAATGTAGAATCGGCGAAACAGTCTGTCCTCCCGTAGAGACAAGATGCCCGGTAATGAAAACAAGCTGTCCTCCTGTAGTAACAATTTGTCCTCCTGTACGGACCCAATGTCCGCCTACTGAAACTTTATGTCGACCTTTGCCGACAGCTTGTCCACCTGTAACAACCCAGTGCCCGGCAGTAAGAACCATATGTCACGCTGTAGAGACAGTGTGTCCGGCCGTAGAGACAAGATGTCCGGCATTGGAAACTGAATGCCCTGTTGCCATAACCCGATGTCCAACTGCAGAGACAAGATGCCCGGCAATATATACACGTTGTCCGCCTGTACTGACTCGATGCCCGCCATCGGAAACCGAATGTATAATCGGAGAGACAGTCTGTCCGTCCGTAGAGACTCAGTGCCCGACATTAAGAACAATTTGTCCGCCCCTTCAAACAATCTGCCATATCGTACAGACTGAGTGTCCCGCCGCGCCGACCCTGTGTCCATCTGTAGAAACAAGATGCCCGTTGGAAAGAACTATCTGTCCACCTTATGAAACATTATGCCCACCGGCGGAGACAAAATGTCCGGCAACGGAAACCGAATGTAGAACCGGAGAAACTTTGTGCCCGCCTGTAGAGACAATGTGTCCGATTGCACCAACACGATGTCCGGCTGTTATGACTAAATGTCCTGCTACAGAGACCAGATGCCCCGTAGCATATACACGTTGTCCACCTGTAGTCACTCGATGTCCGCCACTGGAGACTGAATGTATAACCGGAGAAACAGTCTGTCCGCCCGTAGAAACAAGATGTCCATCCATAAGCACTAAGTGCCCGACAGCAGAAACACGTTGTCCGGTCATAGAAACCCTGTGTCCTCCTGTGATAACCCTGTGCCCACCATCGGAAACTAAATGCCCGGCGGAACGTACAATTTGCCCGGCCATATTAACTTCGTGTCCACCGGTCCCCACTCGGTGTCCGCCGGTTGCCACCGAATGCAGACCGGGGCCGACATATTGTCCGGCTGTTCCAACAAGATGCCCTGTGATGATGACTGAATGTCCGGCTATGCTGACAAGATGTCCAGCTACAGAAACGAGATGCCCAATTGTTATAACAAGATGCCCGCCATTTGAAACGCGTTGCCCGCCAACAGAAACCCTATGTAGAGCCGGCGAAACTGTCTGTCCGCCGGTGGAGACAATGTGTCCGGTCTCAGAGACCAGGTGCCCGGTGGTAGTGACAAAATGTCCGCCTTCGGAAACACAGTGCAGCGCAACCGCTATAACAAGTTGCCCGCCCATGGATACACAATGCCCGGCCGTATATACTCGATGCCCACCAACGGAAACTGAATGTATACACGGGGAAACACTCTGTCCGCCGACGGAAACAAGATGCCCGCCGGTGGATACACAATGTCCGTCTGTGTATACCCAATGCCCACCGACAAATACCCAATGTAATCAGGTACAAACAAGTTGCCCGCCCGTGGAAACACAATGCCCGTCCGCGCACACTCGTTGTCCACCAACAAGTACCCAATGCAATCAGGTAGAGACAAGATGCCCGACAATATCGACAATGTGTCCGCCTGTGTACACTCAATGTCCACCGACAGACACCCAATGTAATCAGGTGGAGACTGAATGTCCGGCAATAGATACTGAATGTCCACCTTCATCGACAAGTTGCCCGCTCGTGGAGACACAATGCCCGTCTGTACACACTCGTTGTCCACCAACAAGTACCCAATGTAATCAGGTAGAGACAAGATGCCCGACAATATCGACAAGATGTCCGCCTGTGTACACTCGATGTCCTCCAACAGAGACCCAATGCACCCAGGAAGATACAAAGTGCCCGGAAATACCAACGGTTTGCCCGGTCGTGCAAACCCAGTGTCCTGCAACAGAAACCGAATGCACATCTGTAGAAACCGAATGTCCGGCAATACGGACTCGGTGCCCGGAGGTAAGTACACGGTGCCCGATAAAAGAAACTGAATGCCCGGTAGACCATACTTCGTGCCCGCCTGTGGAGACTGAGTGTCCGCCAACAGTGACCGCGTGTCAGAACAGCCCAACTCAGTGCCCTCAAGAGACTGTGTGTCCGGCCATACGAACAAGATGTCCGGTCATAAGTACTCGATGCCCGGTCAGCAGTACACGATGCCCGGTTATAAGTACTCAATGTCCCGTCAGCAGTACACGATGTCCGGTCGTACGTACACGATGTCCGCTATGTATTGTCTCTACAGACTCTACAAACACGTTAGATCTTAATCCAAAAATAGGAACAAGATACTCCTCTGTTGTGGCGCAATGTCCGGCAATCGATGTAAAATGTCCAACTGTTATCGCAAAAGCTTCCTTAGCACAAATGCGATAACTTATTAGATAAAAGTAGCTTCAAACCGCTGCGTTGAAAAACAAACGCAGCGGTTTTTATATTATAATTACATATCAAGTAATCCATTTACAAATTCACTCAATCTCTCGCAACTTATGTAAATTTTTCTGATTGCTAAGGTTACAAGATTAGTTATAATCCACCGCGTGAGTCTGATTAAGCAAGGAAAAACCGAAGAACCGACCACCGACCATCAAACAGGTACACCAGCGGAACTGGGGTCTGTTATCTCCGTAATAGCCGGCTTGGCGGCTGCCTGGATTGCAGCAGGTTCGACCGGATTATTAGCACATCCCCTTAGACGAGCGCTAACGTTATTAACTTTGGGTGTGGCCGTCGCTGCACAAAATCTCTTCCCGTGGCGAAAGAAAAAAGACCTTATAGCTATGCTGGTAATAATCAGCTTAGCCATGCTTTTAATAGCATCATCCTTGCCGGTAGTGAACATAATGGCCGTCTCGCTTATTATAGTGTACCTTGCATTCAAATCAAATGGACAAGCAAAGAAAATACTGCATATGTCATCTATCGCCATTGTAATTTTCGGCCTTTATCGCATGGCCTGCACATCTATTCCTCTTGTCTGGTCGCTGGCTGACTTCCTTGGACGTATCCTTGGAAATATAGGCGGCCTTGTTAGTCAACAACCTCTATATCTTGGGGCTACATTTGCCGGTCTCGACTTTTTAATTTTAATGATTATATTCTGGATTCTATGGTTAGCCTGGAGTCCGAAACCAAGACTGGTACGGGCAACATACAGCCTTCTTGGTATCATTGCTGGTCACACCTGCTATCTAATCGCACTGTCATATACTCCACAACTACTTGCAGCAGTAGCCGAACCAGCAGAACAGGCAGGCTGGTCATGGGCGGGCTTATTGCATAAAACTGTACCATGGAACCTGCCTGTATTAGCCTGTGCGATTCATCTGCTGATTGTAACAGCCATGTTTCGATGGACTACCTGGCCTGCGGAGAGTATGCAGAACGTAAAAAATGCTCCCGTACGCCCGCTATGGATTCAACATACTCTGCGGATTGCAGCCCCAATTCTGGCCGTTCTACTGCCACTTATAGTTGCACTCTATCCGGCCAAACTGGATATTCAGGGTAAAAAATTTGTTTTTTACGAAAAAGGATTTCTCAACTGGCATAAACCTACGCACGGCCAATACGGAAGACTCTCGAGCGGAATGTATGGAATGCTTCCGGTCTTTCTCGATAGTCTCGGAGCCAGCAGCCTTATATCGGAAGAACTATCAGAAGAAGACCTGCGGGATGCCGACGCATTAGTCCTGCTTTTCCCCGATGAGCCATGGACCGATGGGCAGCTCGAACGAATCTGGAACTTCGTTCGTAACGGCGGCTCACTTTTAGTTATGGGTGAACACACCACGCGAGATGAGAATGGAAGCAATCGATTCAACGAAGTGCTGGAACCGACGGCTATAAGAGTAAATTTCGATTCGGCTACATTTACTGTTGGCGGCTGGTTACAGTCATACGAAACGATTGCCCACCCTACAACATCGGGTGTTCCGGACGACCGGAACCAATTTGGCGTGGTTATCGGCGCTTCTCTCGAAACGAGCTGGCCTGCACGCCCATTTTTAATTGGACGATGGGGATGGTCCGACCCGGGAGATGAGGGAAGTGACCGTGCTATGATGGGTAACGGTGACTATGATTCGGGCGAAAAACTCGGCGATTTAATTCTCGCGGCCGAACAGCCGCTGGGTAAAGGCCGGGTCATTGCTTTCGGTGATACATCGGGTCTGACAAACGGTATTAACGTCGGCTCTTATACATTTACTTCAAGGCTATTCGGCTATCTGGCCGGTGACACTAAAAATGCACAATCGCTATGGCGGCAGTTTTTTGGTATCCTGACTTGTGGCCTGCTATGCTGCCTATTAATACATAACGCCGGAGAATGGAAGGTCGCCCTCACAGGACTTTGTTTGGCCGCTTCGCTCGCTATCTCTACTTCAATCAGTCACAATGCCGCTGAGATTCTTCCTGATGGACGTTACAAATCACCCAACAACTTAGCCTACGTTGACTCATCTCACTTTGAAGCTTACAGCGGGGAATCCTGGCGAGCCGACGGCGTTGGAGGGCTTATACTCACACTTATGAGAAACGGATATCTCGTCCATACTCTCCAGGAGTTCACGGCCGAAAGAATTGCACGGGCGGACCTTTTGGTATCTATTGCGCCCTCGCGAAAGTTCTCGAAAACCGAGCAAACCGCAATAAGAGATTTTATAAATGACGGCGGCAAATTTGTTATCATGGTAGGACTGGACCATGCCCAAGCCAGCCGTTCCCTGCTTTCTTCACTCGGCTTTACTATTGGCCTTGCCGGGCAGGATTCCCTCGAACCCGTACCTATGGGATACTTCAAATCTCCATACCTCAGTTCGGGAGAACAAAGTGTTTTCGTGCGCTTTCACGCGGCCTGGCCCGTCACCTGCAATGACCCCGAAGCCGAGGTAATCACATACGGCAAAGATAATGTGCCGGTTATTATTGTACGTCAACTTGGAGCCGGAAAGGTTGCGGTTATTGGCGATACCTGTTTTGCAATGAACAAAAATCTCGAATGGGAAGGGGGAGAAACTTTCGAAGGTATGAGGGAAAACGCCGATTTTTGGCGATGGTTCATCACAAAATTACGTGACCAGGAAATGTGGATTCCCCCTGCCCTTCAAAATCAGCCTGTATCCGGACAATCGAATACTTCTAATCAGGAGGTTGCAAATTGAAACGGTCGTGGATTGGCCTGGCATTATTGAGCGGCTCATGGCTGTTCGGACTAAGTTACTACCACAAGGCTAACTGGCTGGCCTGGGTAATACTTACGGCCACCGGAACGATACTACTGATCGGAGTCCACATTCGCAAGCCGACAACGACCATAGCGGGATTGGCCGCCGTAATGTTGCTGCCTGCAATTGACTTAGCCCCATGGCCCTACCGCTTAGCTTTATTGCTTATATTCACCGGCCTTTTACTTGGCATCGTGCCAATCCCCCGCCGCTGGCCCAAAACTCTCGCATCAGCGTTCATCACGGCTGGTCTTATTTTAACAGCGCAATCAATTGCAATCTTCGGCTATGAGTATATCACCGCAAGGTCACACGAACTTATATGGCCTTTCCCCGAAATTATTTATACAATTTCCAGGCTGTTAGGCGCTCGAGCCGCGTTAAATGGTACTAATCTTGCCCTGTATTCTCCGAGACTTGTTCATCCCGTAGGCACTACATTGGAACTGTTTTTAGACCCGGCTACGCTATGTTTCCTCGTCGGTGCCATTGTAATGTTGTGCCTGCAGATGACTGTAATCCCGTTGAAAGACAAGCAAAAATTTCCTTTAAGGAAACGTCTAACAACTCTGATAATAATCACATTCATCTGGTTGTTCGCCCGCACCGCTATAATGATATCGATTTTCATACACCGGGCCCTTCGGACTGAATACGGCGAAGAACTGGCACTTGTCAACCAGTTCTGGAATCCCTGGCTGCACTTGGTTCTTCTAACGGGGCTTATATTTCTGACTATTAGGTTTGTGCACGCACCGTTTGGCGAAGAGCAGGTTTTAGTGCCTCTACCGGAAATCAAACCCAGTAAACGTATTAAAACATCCGTTCTTGTCTTTGCAGGAAGCTTCATGCTGATAATGGGTTTGTTTTTAGATATGCCGGGACAACGCAAAGCCAGCCGTGTTTTAGTAGATGAGCACAAATCGACATGGGAACGTACCGATAAGGCATTTGATACGGAATGGTATGGCCATGATTCCGGATATAACTATGCCTGCATCTACGATTATTGTTCACGTTTTTTCGATATGTCCCGCCTCAATACTACTCTCGATGACACCGCTGTGCAAAACTGTGATGTTCTTATAGTTAAAGTTCCCACTTCCCGATATACTCCCGAAGAAATAGCAACAATAGAACGATTCGTCAAACAAGGAGGAGGCTTGATGCTTGTCGGCGAACACACGAATGTTTTCAATACAGGTACATATATAAATGAAATAGCCGAGACCTTTGGTTTTAGTTTTCGCTATGACTGCCTTTTTGGCGTTGAGACAGTTTTCGAGCAATTCTACCACCCACCATTAATTCCGCACCCGATAGTTCAAAATATGCCCCCACTCCATTTTGCAGTCTCCTGCTCCATCGATCCCGGCATAAGTTCTGGCCGAGCAGCCATTCGCTCCACCGGCTTGAAAAATCTGATGGCCGACTACCACGCAAGCAACTTCTACCCCCAGGTTGAAGACCGGGCGGAGATGCGTTACGGTGCTTTTGTTCAACTATGGACAAAGCATCACGGTGCCGGCCGAGTCGTAGCTTTTTCTGACTCGACCATATTCTCCAACTTTGCCACCTTCGAACCGGGAAAAGCAGAATTGATGCTCGGCATGATTGAATGGCTTAACTATCGCAATCGTCTTTTTAATCCATGCCCATTTTTGGTCATTTTAGGGCTTATATTCCTTGCCGGAGGATTGGTGCTATCAAGTAGCTGGAGTGGAGCTTGGTTAGTCTTGTTTAGCACAGCAGTTTTTGGCTGGACGGTTGCAATA
>JASFMF010000015.1:0-10607 GCA_050117705.1 Phycisphaerales bacterium | reverse complement strand
GCTATTTCCAGCCATGCCTCCGGTTCGGTTAAATGTTTGATCATACCGCCACCCTCGGCCATTCGGGATTGGCGATCCTGGTTCCGCAGCGACGGCAACCGACAGACCCGACATTCGGCCTGATAAGATTCTGCAATACACAGTTCGAACATTCGACTTTGATTACCCTACACGGCTCCGACCTGAAACTGATACCGCATTCGCAGACCGTTCTCGGCTTATCGCTTTCAATCGGTCGCCCGCAGCCAGGACATTGGACAAGCATATTATTCTCCTTTCTCGGCTTTGGCGATAGAGGCATTTAACTTTTTCGCATAATTCATAAACATCGGCTCATCTTTTTGTTCGTTAGTTGTTAATATTCCAATCATAGCGCGGGCTTCCTTTAGCGCTTCCAGCATATCATAATACGAATTACACGCACGGACGATGAGGGCGGCTCTTTTATAATGTTTATCTCTGATTTCCCGCCAGTTTTCGGAGTTGGGTGGATATGGTGTTTCGATAAGGGCCACAAAAGTGTCGTCTTGGACTTGCTTGGAATATTCCGATTCACTGTATATTCGTGTACGCAAGAAATCTCCTTCGTGGAATCCTGTTCCTAATTTTAACGGCAACGGCGTATGTTTTTGGTCTGTCATTTCAGTCCTCCGTTTAATTTGGGCGGGGCAAAACTCGAACCTGCAACGTTTCTAATGTAACGGGGCTACAACCCGCCGCCTTCACCAATTCAGCAGCACCCGCCCTTTTTGTCTCATCAACCACAACAAATACACTCCATAGGCTATCCCCAGAATAGCCATAGCAACGCATAATATTTTATTTGTGCGAGTCATTTGTTAATCCATTTTATTATTGAAACAAAATCGGCGTAACCAATATTTTCAGAGTTGGTTCTCTTGAGTATTTCCCTTACTATCCTAACGCACTCGTCCCGTTTCCAAACGGCAAATCCGCAACCCGGATAATCCCATTTAAAAGTAAGATGTTCAAATAAGCGTGCTAATAATTCCCATACTTCCCGATTTTTAATTTTCGTTAATCTTTTCATCACTCCCCCTTGATCTCTTTGGCAAGGCGTTCCATCTTTTCCCAATCAGCAAGCACTACCTCTACCGCGTCCCGGTTTTCCTGATAGCGGGCAGCCATCACCGCCTCCGCCAGTTCGCGGGCCTGCTCGGTGGCGTAAAATTGTAATATTTTGTAAAGCTGGTTTTCTTTTTCTATTGGCGGGATAGATTTGTCGGCGACAATATTCCAAATTTTAGCGGTATAATCTTTAGGCCTCATCTTGGGCCTCTTCCTTCTGAAACTCGGCCGTAATCTTATTTGCTCCGGAGATGACTATGATAGCACTATTACTTTCGTTCAAATTGAGATTGTCGACCACCGTCGGCGGCAATCGCAAATAAGTAGTGTTACCGATTCTCATCGTCCCGGAATTGAATTTAACTGTCGCCATAATTTTCCTTTCGTTTTTATTTGGTATCGCCAAGATATATATACATTTAATATATGTCAAGTGTTTTTTTAATTTATTTTCAATTATTATTATTCCTGCACAATATTTGTGCGAGGCCGTCAGAATCGCTTAAAACGCGTTTAATCGGTATTTTCAAAAAAGGCTAAGAATTATACTCGTATTACATAGATCGGCCAGCAGGTTTAATCCAGTAAAGGATTTTAATAGATAATTAATGATCAGCCTTAATAAAACCCCGCCATTTCTGACGGGGCATCCCAGTTTAGGACATGCGGGTTCGATTCGCATGATTTTTGGGGGGGCAGCATGGATTAACTCCGGCCGCTCCACCACCCACTGATTATGGCTCAGTGGGAAGCCAGTTTTTCTTCTAATTTATCGTAATTATGTGCCTCCCATTCCATATAATATAACACAGCACAACACATTTTCCCCTTTTTAATAATCGGAAAATCATCGGGGTATTCTTTTTTACAAATATGACATTTCCACATCATTCCTTCTCCTCACGGGCCGGGAGCTACCCGACCCGCGATTTTGTCTTTAACAAAACCGGCATAAATTGCCAGTACGAAATATACATTCCCAATATTACATATATTCTATGCTATGTCAAGAAAAAACCGGACGGTTCCACGAACCGCCCGGGTTGGCATTCAGTTTTGAGATAAAAAATCGCGTCGGGGCTAAAGCCTCTGGGTGACTAATCCTCAGCCACAAAAGCCATTCACTGATAGTCAAACAGCTTATTATCCCTGATTAATTGCTCATTGCGCATACTAAACAAATAACCAGTAATGGATACCGACGCATTTTTAATATCTATTATTTTGATTATATTGTCAACAATAAAACCCGGACGGCCCTACGCCATCCGGGTCAACAATGAGTAACGAGTAACGTAAATGCTCACTCCCCTCTGTGAGCTTTTATTTTTCATTCCAGGTAAATCCAAACCCGAATTCAAGGTTTTTAAACGACCAGTCGTCCATTACCTGACCGATATTTCCGGCTTCGGCAAACAGACCCATATTATACCCCGAAATTTTAAGGAATTCCAGAATATATCCACCGCGTATAAAAGCGACTCCGCCGATAAATGAAGCCGGGTCTCCGGGAATATTTTCAATGTCGGTTTCGGTTATATAACCCGCACCGAATTCAACACCGAGATAAAAGTTTTCAAATATTGTCGGCATATAGGCGATTGAAAAAGCGCCACTGAAATAGTCGATATTATTTGTCGGATCGAAGTCAATCCCGACTGCCGGGTAAAGATATAGACCGCTGCCTAATGAAAATGCGAACCGGCCCTTTAAAATATCTTTCGAATCGTCCGGTGTATAATTAAAAAACCAGGTCGGGTTGTTATCAAGCGGTTCAGTCGATAAGCCGAATTTCAGCGCTTCATTCATTTGCTCCATATATTGCCGGTCCTTACTTATCCCCGGCGTTTCGGCCATAGTCGGCAGGGTTACGATCGCTGCCAATAAGAAGGCCATCGGCAGGATAAAGATTAAGAGTTTGCGGATCATGGTCAATCTCCTTTCGTTTTCTTATGCAATACCGCCGGACCGAGCCAACAGAGTATTGCACTTGCAATTATTGCTTGCCATTTTCCGGGATAGACCTTAAACGACATTCCAAACGAAAGCATGAATGCCAGCGCGTCGGTTTTCCAGCCACCCATGAATATAGCGGCAAATTTCTTTTTGAAGGCCTCGACGAGAATATAAACGATACCGGAAATCATTAGTAGCGTTTCCAATTCAAGGCCAAATAATTTCAAGATTTCATTTTCCATAATTTATCCTTTCTTAATGCCATCTTGTTAATGCCGTCCAGGAAAGCGTTGTATCGACATCCGGAACATGAAATTTGATCCCCCGGTATCTTGGAATAATATTTCCATACTTATCTCGCGCTCGAAAAGTATAATAAAGCGTATCGGCGCCGGTCGTCAAGTTTGAAATTGCAAATAGATTGATCGACCAGTAACCGTTGATATCGGCGGTATCTTTAAAAAACGTCGGTGCGATAAGCGAATCGCCGATCTTGATTACCGAATCCTCCGGGTCCGCTCGTAAAGTTAATTCAATTAACGCCGAATCGTAAGCCGACCCATCCGGTTTTATCATATAGCCGATGATATTTTCTTTACCGGCAGCCGATGAATAGGTCTGGATTATGATCGTATCGGAGGCCGTGATATAAGCCGAGTCGGTTACCGCCGCATATCCGTAACCATTGAAAATGAATTTAACTGAATCGTCGAGTCTGAATATCGCGTAACCGGAAGCGTTGGTTACGGCTTCCCATGGATTCGTCAGCGATTCCAGCATATTATTGGCATAGACAACAACGCCGGGGATTGGGGCATCGGCCGAAGCCGAATCGACAATCTGAACGCCGACGGTATAGGCACCGGTGCCGGAGAATAATGACGAGTCACTCATGGCTTGGACCATAGCTTCGTAGACGCCTAAAGAGTCGACGCCGCCGCCGCGAATATAGGTTGTATCTTTAAATGAATCACCGACCGATCCGGCGTCAAAAGTTGTTCCCCAAGGGACATTCCAGATATCGGTCGCGGTTAAACCAGAGGCTTCACCCTGAACAAAAGTGGGTTTATAAAGGATTTCGCCATAAGAGCCGACAGTTCCATTATGTGATGCCGTATCGGCCTGCCAGACATATAAGGCGATATCTTCTTTATCACTGGTGGTTATACTCGCCGATCCTCCCGCCTTCGGTAAGCTATCTCCGTAAGTCCCGGCGTTGGTATGGCCGACGACGGTTTCCTCCCAGACGGTATCGGAAAATTGCAAGGCTATTTCTGCCCGGTTCGCAAGCAAAGCCGAATCGGTCGTTTGGAAATAATTGTTATTATCGAGAGCCGCCAGCATAGCCACTGTATCCGAGATATTAAGATTCTGAAGCGAATCCATTGTCGAGTCAATTGTCGTCTGGTGAGCTATCCAGTCGTCATGGCTTTCGAGACTATCCAAAACATCGGCCAGACTATCGAGAGCCTTGGCAGCATTATCACGCCCGGTGGTAGCGATACCCTTAACAATATTTACCGAGTCATAAATTGAATCGACAGTTGTTTGGTGGGCAAGGGCGGAATCGGTTAGTATATCATCGATTAAGGCCCGGACGATGCTTGTGTCAATTATGCGCTGATCGGCGCTCGATGAATCAGACCCCGAGCCAGTAGCTATCCCCCAAACCGTTCGCTTTATAATTCTGGCTATAATAGCCGAATCGAGACTTGAGGCGGCTGTTTCATCCCAGCCCTCCGCGTCTTTACCCATAGTCCCGGCTGAATAAGAGCTGTCATCGGGACCGGCAATTGTCCACACCTCAGCCGCGATAGCTTCTTTAGTTAAAGCCGAAGCCGATGTCGCCCCCCATCCTTGCGCTGAATCGCCGAAACTTCCTGCCGTTCCATCGTGATCTTCGAGAATTGAAAGCCAAACGGAATCAACTATTTCTTCAGCTATTTCAGCAATATTAGAAAGTAAGACCGAGTCAGTCGCTTGGTCATAATCAGATGTTCCCCGACTTGAGATATTCGCGTCTAAAGAATCATATATGGCGTCTGCTATCGAACCAGCAACCCCGGTATAACTATTCAATAAAACCGACCAAATAGAATCCTTGATTTCATTTACAAAGGTAGTATCTAATTGAGCATCGGTTAATAGATTATCGGCCAATTTGGATTCGGTAAGAAAGTTATTTTCAAAAGCATCTGATCCCAAAGTCCCTGTATAATCGTCAAGGTCGAGCCCGATATTATTGTCTTCAGTAATTAATGAGTCCATTATTGAATCGCTGGTAGTCTGATGGGCTACCCAGCCGTCAATAGCCTGTAATGTATCTTCGGCATCGTTTAATAATTTACCCATTGTCCCGACCGTCGTATGTCCGGCCATCGGCTCATCTAAAATATCATCGGCCAAATCCCCGCCGGTAGCCCAGGCGTTTGCAGAATCGCCGGCTACCTTCAGA
Source organism: Phycisphaerales bacterium (assembly GCA_050117705.1). Lineage (GTDB taxonomy): Bacteria > Planctomycetota > Phycisphaerae > Sedimentisphaerales > Anaerobacaceae > NIOZ-UU13. The sequence continues at coordinate 5,107 of JASFMF010000015.1, read as the reverse complement.
TATAGTCCGGCATGAGTCGCCGAATCGCCATCGGCAGAATCGGAAAAGTCTGATATATCATAACACCAAGTCGATTCCGCAATTATCCCGATTGTTGCGGCGTCAAGACTTGAAGTTTGCGAAGCGACATAGGCCATATTTGGCGACGTATAATGACCGGTGCTATCCTCGTCCCAAATAGCGTCGACACCGGCAGCAGATAAAGCAAATCCAGTTTTATCAGTTAATGTTCGAGTGCCCGCGTCTGTCCAAACTTTATCCCCAATTGAAGCATCGGCCAGTGCAGCAATCGCAGAATCTATTTTGCTAAACAATGAAGTCATTAAAGCAAGGCCGTTGCCGACAGTATCGGCCGCGAGAGCACCAAAAACACTGTCCATTGCTGCTTGTCCGCAGGTATTAATTATAGTTTGCTGATCCAAATTAGTAACATTCGAAACCGTCCCTATAGTAACACCTGATTGATCGGCTGCAAGTGAAAAGCCCGCTTTATCCGTTAACGACCGTGTTCCCGCATCCCACGGATTATCATCAATTCCGGAAATCGCTTCATCGATATAGCCCCGGACGGTCGGCGAACCGTCAACCCATACCTTATCGGAAATCGAACCGTCGGCCAGGGCTGCCAATAATGAATCAAATCGGGTATCATATAATTCAAGCGTATCATTGGCGCTGTCAATACTGGATTGGTGGGCTACCCAGGATTCAAGGGTTTCTAAGGAATCCAAGACAATTAAAAGTGAATCATATAAACTATCGAGAGTCGTCTGATGGCCGACCCAATCATCTTGAGTTCGGAGTGAGTCAACGGCAATGCCCGCATAAATGTTTGCACTGGCCGCCTCGCCATAAGCTGCAATAGCCGTATCTCGCGCGGAATCGCAGGTCGATTGCTGAGCAACCCAATTATCCTGATTTTGAAGAGTATCGAGAATGGCATCGACATTATCTTCGACGTAATTAGCTAATTGTCCAAAAGTCCCGCCTCCGGTATGTTCAGCTTCGGATTCATCCCATACCTCATCAACGATAGCTCCCCTGGAAGCGGCCGATAAAGAAGCCGAGTTTACTGAACCGACCGTCGTGCTCGTTAATGCAACGGTCGATGTTTTATTGTCAATGTTCGCCCAATCGATATACGCATAACCTGACGCATTGCCGGCAACCCGGAGATCAACTATATCTGTATGACTGGCCGCTGTGTCCTGTCCGGCATACCAGTAGCGCCAAATGAATAGATAATGATTCCCGGCCGTTACCGTGAAGGTCGTATCGAATGATGCAATGTCATAATTGCCGATACTCGAATCGGTATTGCTTCCGTTCGTTACCCATATAAAATGCAGACTATCAAGTTTGGTTTGCCAGTAACTACATAGTCGCCGAGTATCTGCCAAGGTTAAAGAACTTAACATCAGCAATGATATCATAATTAAAAGTATAATGCGTTTCATTTTCGATTGCTCCTATTCTAAAACCTTTATATCTATCGACCTCACCGCCGCCCTGGCCTTGCGTGGCCTCCAGGACAACGGTAGCCGTGTCGGTATTCCAGCTTAATGTATCGGCGCGCGTGGTTATATCGCCGCCGCCGAATGTTTGGGCCTTAATATAATAAGGGTTGAACGATTGCGTCGCCCAGTTGACGGTATCGACGACGGCTTGACTTTCAAACCAATAAGGACATACTCCCGAAAACTGGCCGTTCTCGTCGGTAATACCTTTTATTCGGCAGTCATTCCAGTCAGTCGTATCGTCGACATTCGACCAAACTAAAACGCTGCAATTCTCAATCGGTTGACCAAGGGTATCGGTTACGGTTATCGTATAAGTTTCTTTTAAAGTAATATCCCCCGAACCAGCCCCCGGCCAACTGATATCCGTATCGATTCCCGCCTGTCGATAATTAATATCCTGAAATATTAAATCCGGTACGGCGACATAATAAGTTGATGGGTTATTCGTATTTTCATCTTGGCTGATAGTATCTCCATTCCAATAAATACCACCGCCGGATTCACAATTCATAATCCGTGACGCACCGATCCATTCGTTGTCCCAGAATTTTACAGTTGTATCGAGAGGCGTTGCTGTTGCTCGATATGCTTCGCCGATTATATTAGAACCATTGCTATCAACCGAAATCTCAAATTTATTACCGTGAAAAAACATTTGTGCATTGTGCGGATTCGTACCATCCTGATCGGTTTCGCTAAAGGATAAAGCGACACCACCATATCCATAATTTAAATATAATTGTGTATCTCTTACCGCTTTTAAATGCATTGTTATTTCGTTATCGTAAAAATCAATCCATTTACCGACAGTATTATCTATATCCCGAATACGAACCGCCCACGTCGGAGCATACGTGCCGCAATTCGACCCGCAGTCATCATCAGGACGCAATGCGCCATAACGAACGTCCCTGCCGCATTTTATGTCAATTACATTGTTATAGACTTTAGTCGTGCAGGTAGTGTCACCATACGATCCCTCGAGAAACAACCCGCGGCTTCCCCCGAATATATCTCCGGAACTAATATAATTATTATGGATTAATGCCCCGCTATCATGATTGATTGCTATCCCGTAAGCGTTAGCGGAACTATGTCCGGTTGTCCCGTCGTCATAGGTATAAAAATCATTTTGGTGATCGACATACGTGCTGCAATATGCGATCTCGAAATCTTTAAGCCGCCCAAATCTACCCCCGCCATAATACGCCATGCCAAAACAAACGAAGCCCATGTGCGGCGATATATGGACAATGCTGCGATATATCTTGGCGCTAAAATCGGATTCCGACATCGTTTCGTTTCTCATTTCCAGGCGAACCGCCGCTCCATCATAATGTGTCCGCGTCGTATATCCTTTGCAGTAATTCCAAAAATCACAGGAATCGATATATATATTTTTCAATCCGGAACCCGAACCATAACTATCGAGACATCGACCGTTATCGCTATATATGGTCACGTCTACGTTAATCAGGGTACAACCGGATATATGTAAGAAATCAATGCCGTCGACATTATTGCCGTTCGTAGCTGTATCTAAATCCTCAATCAATATTAAATCGCGGACATATAAATTATTAGCATTTACGGCAATACCCTTGACGGATGAATTTGCTCCGGTATTAAAATAGATTGTTTTGTCTTCGCCTTCGATTCGGATATTAGCATGATTAACGATAATTGCCGCGCCCGATGTCGTAATTGAAGAACCGGATATACGGATCGTATCTCCCGTTGCCTGCGTTGTATAAGGTAAATCCCCGGAGCCAATTTCCCGTATCGTCCCCCCCGCCATCACCGGCAGGCACAAAAGCAGTATGAGCCATCGCTTTATCATGGCCCACTCCTTACGCTGGCTCCGTCCGGGCCGGATAGCTGACCACCACCGTTAGGGCCGGCTAATTGGTCCGGTGGCCCGGTATCTTCAACGACAGATGTATAGTGAACGCCGATATATAGTCTATTGAATCCCGCACTTGTTAAGTCTGGTGGGTCGGGCCAATTAGGCCAAGTCTCACCTACTTTATAGGCATAATTGCCCCCCCCCATGTCAAACCATACCCGTATTTCGGTAGTTGCCCCGGTATTTTCAGCCCATACAAAAGCTGCAAGGGTATCGTTTGCACTTACACTGGCACTAACGGGGATACCATAAAAGGCCGTATCGTCCAAGTCTACATTTAAAACAGTATTACTATCAAGCAATGTTGTATCCCCTGATCCCGCGAGAGTTATTAAATAAACGGCGGCGGAAATATCCGTAGCATCGCCAGTATGCGCAAGATAGAACACAACCGAATCAACAGTAGCGTCTTCGGTCGCTACGATATAATTTTCCGCTATACCGCGAAACGTTTCCTCTATTGTCATATCACTATTAACACCGCTCGAAGTGTCCGTATGCCCCCAATACCCATCAGCAAACAGGTCTGTCGGCAATAGTAGAAATATGAGTATAAATAGTTTTTTCATCGCTGAACCCCCAACTGGACCCAACCAATATAGGTTCTGTCATTATCGGCAGCAAAAGAAACCTGAAATCTTATGCCAAACCTGTCGCCCGCTTTTGCCGTTATGTCGGTATTATCATATTTGACAATAGCCGTCCCATCTTTATCAGTTTCATCGCTCCAATATGACGAGTCGGTTGTATTATAAAACTCGGACGAGTCCGGCCCCATAAGATCAATGGCGTCTATCTTGCCGGAACCAACTTCATACATGAAATATTTAATACTATCAATGGTGCAATCATGCGGAACCGTCCCAGCGACAACAAACGTATCTTTGTGCGTGGGGGTTATATCCCCCGCGCTGTCCATCAAGAGAAAATACCGATCAACGGAAACAAGGTTCGCCGTTTTTGGGAAAACAAGGTAACTGCTATCTTCTGTCGTTGTTGACTGGGGGATAACGGTCGGCAGCTCGATCCATTCGAACGGCCAGTCAATGTCAGACCACGGAATCATATCATTTGGAATATCGCTCGAATCAATCGGCGTCGTTACCAATAAAGTATCCCTGAATCTGATTCGAACGCGGCCGATGCCCCACTCGTATTCATTCGCGGTTGAATCCTTACCGGAAACATACATATCGACGGTGTTGGTTCCATAGTCATATTTTTGAGCCGCCTGATAAAGATGTAGAGCCAAAAAATCGGTGTCATAATTACGATTAATCAGGTCTTCATCATGGAAATAGAAATGACTACCGCCATCATAGGATATACCCAAGCGAACCCCGCCGTCATACGTTGAATCGGTTCTTGGTGGATTTGGCAAGGTGGCATTGTCTTTCCAGTTCATCATAAAACCGGACATTAAAAGTATATTTGGTGCCACTGGAGTTAAACTAAAATGCCATAATCCGGTAGAGTCGTCCCAATCGTTAAATACAAAAACCGATGAATCTTCGGCCGCTTCAACGGTATCAATGAACGTGAACGCCGAACAAGGATATTGAGATTCGAAAATTAATAATCTCGCCGTATCGGCATAATTGGGTGGCTCAGTATTATCTTCTCGAACCGAATTAACCCATAGGCGATATTTCCCCGATTCGAGCATGGCCATTTGTGGCGA
>JASFMF010000014.1:0-10657 GCA_050117705.1 Phycisphaerales bacterium | reverse complement strand
TAGAGATACAAAGTGTCTTCTGCCGGGTCTCTGTACAATGAGACTGTTGTGGAAGCACCTTCCCGAACAGCTACAACCTCAAGTTGTTCCGGGAGCATTGGATTGCTTTTAACGATGGTGTCGAACAAATCGGATGGCATTTTCACGGTGATTACCGTAAGCAGAGCGGCTGCTGTCAAGAATCCGAACCGTCTTGCATATCCGGAATTTCGAGCAAATAACAGCCAGATAATCCCGGCAATCCATATACCCGCCAGACCGAGAAGTGAGATTGTTATTTGCAGCCCAAGCGACGGTAAAAGAATAAAACCGGTTGCAATCCCGCCCATCACGGCCCCTATCGTATTTGCGCTGTAGGCCATTCCTGTTGAGCGTCCTACCTTATGCATGTGGTTGGTCCAGGCCTGCAATGCTATCGGGAAACCTATCCCCATAATTATGGACGGTAGCAAAAACAGGAACGCGCTTTGCGCGAGCGGCTTAATCATATAGGTCGAAAACGGGACAATCATGTTTGCCAGTTCGACCTCTCTGTCGATATCAGGCAAGACCTTTGATGTCCAGATTATCAGTAAGGGCAAATAAAATATGCCGCATATCCCCAGCAAATAAAGCGTGACTGCGAATCCTTTGGCAGGACACTTCAATCCTTTAACAAGCCCGCTGCCTATACCTGCACCAATGACATTTCCCAGCAGATAAACAGTAAGCACAGATGAGAATACATAAGTATATCCGCTGAGCAGATGTATAATACTCCGCATCCAAAGAAGTTCGTAACCTATGCTTATCGCACCGCTCAGGAAAAAGGCGATAGCCAATAGGTACAGTCTGCCATTGGGTGCTTTGCTTAAGGCAGACTGGGCGTTCGTTAGATGGACTTCTTTGTTTTGTTCTTCAAATTTGGTTTCTGAAGACCGGGATAAAAACCATCCGCCGAAAGCTACGAAGAGATTGAGCACCGCTGCTGTATATAATGTGCCCATTACACCGTAGAGCCGGAGTAAAACGAATCCTGCCAGGAAACAGCCTACGGCTGCACCAAGCGTATTCAGAGTGTAAAGTCTGCCTACTAGGCGGCCTGTTTCTTTTTCGAGCGAAGTAACGAATCTGCCCAGAAGTGGCAGTGTACTGCCCATAAGTACTGAGGGTACGAGCAGAATCAGCCCCGATACTATTATCTGGACTACCAGTAGCACTCTATTTGTAGGGTCGAATGAACGATAGAACCAAACATAAGCCTTATCTACGATTTTCAGCGCCCAAGGCAGGGACAAGGCAGATATAGTAATTAGAGTTTCCAGTAATGCATATAATTGTAGTCGCTTTCTAATACTGTCTGAATACCGACTCATGATGAAAGCGCCCAGTGCCAACCCACCCATAAATGTCGATACTACAATGCTCGATGCGTAGACCGTATTGCCGAGTATCAGCTTTAGAAGCCGTACCCATACCACCTCATCTATCAGAGAACATACCCCGGAAGCAAAATAAATCAGCATCAGCCATTTAATAGCTGTTCGTTTGTGTATAGTTGGGATGTCGCTATTTGGTGACGAATCATCTTTCGAAGTCTGATTTGTTACAATTCTTTCGGCTTCACTGTTAACTGTGTCTTCGGCAAATGTCTCATCGATAGTCATTCTTGACATTTCCAATACTCCCTAAAAGTCCATATGTGTGATCCAGTTTCATGATTCCCTATTTCGCTCAGAAACGGTCGGTTCACATAAATTCACGCGCAGGGCTCGTTATCGACGGAGAACTTCGTGCAATCGCGCCATTGCACATTCAGGACTGCTTTTAGCTCAGTTGTGTGAGCTGTTGCTTTGGCAGGCAGGTTTAAGATATGAAATAAGAAGGCAAATATGACGATGACTTAAGTTATGATATAAGTCTTTCAAGCCTGCCTGTCGGCCAATTTTTCTTTGTCGGCGCAAATCTTGCGCGCAAGAACTTTTCTCCGTTTAACAATAAAAGCCAAAGTATAAAAGAACACTCACTTTGGCAGGCAGGTTTTCGATATGATAACGACAAGTAGATATAATATAAAACTTAAATTATGATAACTTTTTTCGCCTACCTGCGTCTATTATTTATATACGACTAAAAAACTCCTTTGTCAAGATAATTTCGTCAAATGTCACCTATTTTCTTAAAAATTTATCCTATTTTCTTGATATCCGCATTTTTAGCCTTTAATAGAGGGTATAAACAAGATGTTTTTTACGTCTTTCAAAAAATTTTTCGCTACAATATTCGTTCGTTCGTAAGCAAATTTCGTCCACATTCAAATAGCTGTTCTTCAAAAACGTTATTTATTCACTGTGGGCCAAACAATACAGGCAGGTGGGAACAGCGGAACGGTCAGGGTGCTCAAATAAATGTCGCTCGTGTGAATTGATTTACTTAAGCAATAACTGATGAATGAATGCGGCGACAAGCCAGATCGCAAAGCTTGCACAGAGTACAATCCACAAAGACAGCCGCTTGTGGAAGCACAAAAAAGCCACGAGGAAAAATAGAATGCTCGGTATTATCCCCCACAGTGCGCCTTTTGTATACTCAATCATAAGATTGGAATTATCGGGATTATCGAGATACAGCCAAACGAGCACAATCAATCCTGTCAGGGGCATAACCGCAATCAGCCCGGCCAGACTCGGCAGCTTGCGTCCTATCTGAGTACAAGCGGTGATGATACATAAACTAATCAATAATTTTATAGCGAAGCGCATATTGACCTTTCCCTCGTTAATGCGAAAGATAAGAGTTGGCAAAAGGCACAAGGCAGTATCGTATCTCTCTTGGGATTTCCAGAGACTCTTTATTTAACAAACCGGATAGTCAACGGATAGCGATAAGATTCGCCATTGTTTGCCTTAATCGCAGCTATCAGCAAAAAGACCAGGTTAAAAATGTACACAGCCCCCAACAAAAACGGACCGACACAAACAAGAAACAAAGGAATACATATCAGCGCATAGATACTGATGGAAATCTGGAAGTTTAATGCCTCTTTGCCGTTCTCGTCTATGAATGGGCTGTCTTGTTTCTTTATTTGCCAGATAATCAACGGTGCGATTACACTGCCGATAGCAACGGAGATGGGCAGCAATCCGGCAAGGCCTCCCAAATGGCAGAACATCGCCCACATTCGAGCATCTTTACTGACTTCTCCGGTTGTTTGATTTTGTTGAACACTCTGCCCCTCATCGTTTCCCGAAGGCACTTCTGCCGGTTCTTGTTTCTCGTCAGTTTCCGCCATAGTCCAGCTCCCTTATATTGAAGTTTCCCTTGATTTTCAAAACCGGATGTTTTTAACAAAACCCCACAACATCGTCAAGAGCAAAATCTTAGTTAAGGCTTGATAAAACACAGGGGTATCAACTTAAGCAAAAGACTTTATAGATGGAACATCTGCCCCGGCAAAAAGAAGTGATAGTGTGGGCAAAACCAATCCGATGGAACCCTTAATTTCTAATTCTACAACTAATTATTTAGCCCCTATACCCTACGTTTTAAAAAACGGCTTGGGTTTTTTCTTTTTGACTTTGCCGCCGGTCTTACTCGTTACGGCAACCATTCCCTTCGAGTCGGTTTCATCTTTTTCCCTGATATGTTTGCGGATAATTTTCTGCTCGATAACGCCGGCAAAAGTGCTCGCCATAAAATATAAATTAACACCCGACGGGCCTTTGTACAAAATCAAAGGCAGCATTACCGGGAACATAATTTTCATCATCTTCTGCTGCTGCGCGACCTGAGGATTTGCCGCCGCCTGTGACGGCATTAACGCCTGCTGCATATACATTGCAACTCCCATCAAAATCGGCAGCAGATTAAACGAATCCAGCTTGCCGAACAACGGCAAAGTCACCGCACGAAATCTGATAAGAGCATCCGGCATAGAAAGGTCCGTAATCCAGAAAGGTAAAAACGGCGCCCCGCGTAAATCGATACTGGTATATATCGCTGTCCATAACGCAATCAGAATCGGCATCTGAACCATCATCGGCAGCATACCCATAATAGGCGAAGCACCCTGCTCCCTGTAAAGGGCCATCATCTGTTTGTTCATCTCGGTTTTATTATTGGCGTATTTCTTCTTTATCTCCTCAGCCATCGGAGCAAGCTTACTCATCTTACTCATAGAGATTTGGCTCTTCTTGGTAAGCGGATGCAGAGCAAGCCGGACAAAGAATACAAGTATGAATATGACTATCCCGTAATTACCAATAAATGAATACATCCATTTCATCAAACCCAGTATCCCGAACGCCAGAGGTTTGATAAGACCGGCCGGACAGCAGCACGCCATAAAATCTATCACCTGAACAAAACCCAGCCTGCGAAACTGCTCATTCTTATCGAAAAGACTTTTGTCCTTCGGTCCGATGTACAATTGAAAATTATATGTCTTTGAATTGCCCGCCTGACCTGCCGCCGTCAAAGGATTAATCTTAGTCACCAGGTCCAGCCCCATCGTCTCGTCGCCGCTATTGAATCTACTGTCTCTATCGGGATTGTGGAGCCGACCCGTCTTATCCATTATCCAGTCACAGTACTCTTTGCCCTCATCCGGCAAAGGCACTAATATCGCAGCGAAGTATTTATTCGTTACTGCCGCCCAGAGAAAGTTTGCGCCTGGTTTCTTTAGCCGCCTTTTTTCGATAGTCTGTGCTTTACCGAGATCTTTCATGCTAAGGGCTGCCCTGCTGATTTGCCCATCAGTCTCCCGAAAGCCAGCCAATACCTTTCTCATATCGCCCCTGAAGCCCTCTCTGCCCAGTCCTCCCGGACCGGCCAAATTGATTCGTATTTTCTGTTCCGAATCAAGAAGGTTCTCGACCGTCAGCTTGCAATCCAAAAGATAGCTGTCGGGAACAATCGTATAAGTCTTAACCAGCTTCATCACCGGCTCGTTCGTACCCATAACTTTAATAATCGCCTCGAAGCTCGCCGTCTGAGAGCTGCCCCTCACTACCTCCTTACCCAAACTCCTCCAGTGAAGCCTGTCCAGCGGCAATTGCAGCTCGCGTTCAACAAACACAAGATTCGAATTTGCCATCGACAAAATTTCTCTTCCATCCGGCTCTAAAGCAGGTGAAAGAACCACAAGCGGCTGAGGATTTTTATAATCACGGTCCTTAAACTTACTGAACGTTGCGCTCCTGATACCAGCGCCCTTTGAGCTTAATTCCAGCTCGAACATATAACCGCTGTTGGGGTCCACCGAACCAAGCGTTACGCTCGTAGCCGGCTTACTGTCTGCGCCGAAAACGATTGAATCGTCCGCTTTTATCACAGAAACTTCTTCGACAGGCTCTTCCGCAGCTTCGTCACCGGGATTACCTATTGTGCTTTGCAGAAGGATTAATCGCTCCGAGTCAACCGCTGGAACCCTGAAAAATCCGGACTCAACAACCATCCAGCCACATAACAACACAAAACAAATTACTACCAAAACTAAATATCGCATTTCATATCTCTTATTTCATTTCCGGATTGGCAGTTGACCTTCTTCAATAATAAATAATAAATTTCATTCATCTTCCGTTCTTAAGCCGTTCCGCATGAAAGTTATCCAGCTGGTCGATTGCCTTAATTTTTTTCATAGTAGCTTTATAATCGTATTCAAGACGCACAAAATACACCTTATTCTCATCTACATACGCATAGCTCGCACGGTTGTCTTTATCCCTCGGCTGCCCGACCGAGCCGATATTGATAATCGCTTTTTCGTCGTCGATAATCGGATAAACATCGCCAAGCTCAGCCGGCAGATAAAAGTCCGGCTCATCAAGAAACACGCCCGGCATATGAGTATGACCAACGAAGCAAATATTCTTGACCCGCTCGAAAAGCATTCGCACCTTCAACGGATTCGTATAAACATCATCGGGAAAGATATACTCATTAATCGGTCTTCTCGGCGAAGCATGAACAAAATCTATCGCTATAGATTTGCTTTTAAGCTTGCCTTTCAGCGTCCGCCGCATCGGCAGCTCACCCAAAAAACCCCAGCGCCTGTCACGGGATTCTTTCTCTTCTTCCGTCTCCAGAACTTCCCGGCTCCAGAAGCTCGCTTGCTCCGCACCGTAATTGAAATTCGTCGGCTCATAGAAAACCGCATAATCGTGATTACCTAAGACACACCACTTGGACTTTTCTATTATCAAATCAAGACATTCCTTGGGATTCGGCCCATACCCAACCACGTCACCGAGGCAATAAATAGTCTTTATACCACGTTTTTCGATGTCGGCCAGCACTGTTGACAGAGCCTCAATATTTGAATGTATATCGCTCACTACCGCAAACATATACGTCTTTTAAGTAAATAACATCAAAATTTTTATACAGAAAGTGCATTCATAGCAAAAATGTCGCAAAAATACCAGAATATTTATTGGCTTTTCGAAAAACAGCCCTTACATTGCTCACACTAAGCATATAAAAAAGACCGTTTTCTTTAGTCGTTGTTGCTGTTATAATATCGCGAACAAAATATAAAACGGAAATTTATATTTAACGAGAAATGATAAATGGTAGGCATAACCCTTCTTGAAACTCGCGAACTGGTCAAAAAATATTCCGGCCGAACCGTCGTTAACGAAGTATGCATTCAAATAGAGCAGCGCAGCATTGTCGGCCTCCTCGGTAGAAACGGAGCCGGTAAAACCACGTCCTTCCGAATGATAATGGGAATGATTACACCGAACAGCGGCTCGGTCGTTTTCGAAGGCAGGGACATCACAAAGCTGCCCATGTACAAACGCGCTCGTCTGGGTATGGGTTATCTCTCTCAGGAACCCAGCATCTTCCAGCGACTCAGCGTACGTGACAACCTATATGCGATTCTGGAAACGATGTCCATTACCAGGGCCCAGCGCAACCGCAAGGCCGACATGCTCATCGAGCGCTTCGCGCTTTCCGAAGTCGCCAATAGCCAGGGCAGGTTCCTTTCCGGCGGCGAACGAAGAAAACTTGAAATAGCCCGCGCAATGGTCACCGACCCGTCACTTGTTCTTTTGGATGAGCCGTTCAGTGGAGTTGACCCTATTGCCGTTGAGGATTTGCAGCGTGAAATTCGCCGGCTCGTCGCTTCCGGCGTTAGCATTCTCGTCACCGACCATAATGTCGAGAGAACTCTTGAGGTGGTCGACAAAGCCTATATCATCGACCACGGAAAGGTAATTGGTGCCGGCTCGCCCGGAGAGATTGTCAGAAACGAAATCGTCAGAAAATCATATCTCGGCAATACGTTCACCGGCGACGAATTCGACGACCAATAACCGCAAAGCGAAATATAAAGGTCTCGAAAATGATTGATATCGAAAAATGTCAGATTACACATTACCCCGCCGAAGTATTATCTAACCGCGCCGAGCCTGTCGGAGAAATCAACGATAATATCAGAGCGTTGGTAGAAAAAATGACGGATATCATGCTCAAAAACAAGGGCCTCGGCCTGGCGGCGCCGCAGGCCGGAGTGCCGCTAAGATTGTTCATCATCTCGCTTAACGGCACAAGAGAAAATGTCAGGGCCTATATAAACCCAACCATTACGCCCGACGGAGACCTTAGCTCAATGGAAGAAGGTTGCCTTTCCGTGCCCGGCGTTTATACAAGAGTCCGGCGATTTAAAAAATGCAAAGTCACCGCCACCGACCTTAACGGCAATGAGTTTACCGAAGAGGCCGATGGGCTTTACGCAAAAGCCCTCCAGCACGAGTACGACCACATCGAGGGAATGACTATCGTCAGCCGTATGGGCCAGGCCGCCAGAATTGCACACCGAAGACAACTAAGAAAGCTCACGGAAAAACATAAATAACCGTAAAAGAAATATGAGAATAATCTTCCTTGGAAGCGGCGAATTCGGCATTGAATGCCTGAACACTTTAGCACAGTCAGACCACAGTCTGCGATTCATCGTAACCCAGCCTCCGAACCCCGCCGGCAGAGGCAGAAAACCAAATCCAACCCCCGTTGCCAAATGGGCAAACACCCATTCGATACCTTTTATCGAAACAGACAATGTAAACACTCCCGACAATCTTGCAAAAATAAACGAGTACCAACCCGATTTAATCGTTGTTATCGCCTTCGGCCAGAAAATCGGTAACGAGCTTATAAACCTGCCGCCGAAAGGCGCTATAAATGTCCACGCCTCTTTGCTCCCGAAATACCGCGGCGCCGCACCGATAAACTGGGCGATAATGAACGGCGAAACCGAAACCGGCATAAGCATAATCACCCTGGCCCAAAAGATGGATGCCGGCAGTGTTCTTTCACAATCAAAAACCGACATTGCCCCCGACGAAACGGCCGGCTCCCTCCACGACAAACTTGCGCAACTTGCAGCGCCGTTGTTATTGCAGACACTCGACCAAATCGCTGACAACACCGTCACCTACACCGAGCAGGACCACACTAAAGTCACCCTCGCGCCAAAGCTGAAAAAGTCCGATGGCTTCATTGATTTTTCCGAACCTGCCGAAACCATCGAAAGAAAAATACGTGGCCTCTGGCCCTGGCCCGGCGCATCGGCAAACTACCTGTCTAAAAAAACCGGCAAATCCACAAGAGTAACCATAGCAACCGCCGAAGTAGGGGCGGTTCGTGAACCACCCAGTCACACTTCGCTTACACCGGGCGTGCTCGACGAAAACCTGAATATCATCTGCGGCACAAACGCACTAAAGATTAAAAAAATCAAACCTGCCGGTTCACCACTTATGAACTTCAAAGACTTCACTAACGGCCGACAAACCAAACCCGGCGACTCCTTCATAAAGGTTGACAACTAACTTTCAATCTTCTACAATATCACCACAAAAGCGTACCTCTGTACCCACAAAATAGTGCGATAAAAATAAATAAGAGAGGAAAATAATATGAATACGGTTCACGGCTACGACGAACAAACCCTCGAAGAGCCAAGTGTCTCAAAGACGAAATCATTAATGCGAAAATTGCCCACATTTCTTTTTGTACTGTTCCTTTGTGGCACTGTGCTCTTAATATACAGTTGTGATACTTTGCTAATGCCGCCGGCTTCTGAACTCTTTAAACAGTATGTTATGGACCCGATCCCCGCATCGGTGACTAACATAAAAGCCGACCAGCCCAAGACAATTGGTGGCTACGGGTACGTTTTTCGGTTCGATATAAACAGAGCGGATCTGGACCTAATCATTAAATCACGCCCCTTTAGAGAGGCACAACTCACTAATTTTTCAGATAGTGGAAGCATTTCCTGGAATTGGAAAGGTTTGCCCTCGTACGGTAGCATCGGAGAGCGCGGGCGTGGGTTCGGGATTTATGGCGTTAAGCGACGCAAACCTTCCTGGTATACTCTCGAATCATGGGAGAATCCTGAGACTTATGCGTTGGTGGAGGAAAAAAAGGATGTGAATACTTCGGATATCCAGGTCTTGATTTATAATGTAAAACTTGGACAGGCCTTCTTCATTGTGTTTGACTACGGGGGAGAGGCGATATGGGGCAGGCAAGGAAATCCACCAAGTGACGAACATTTTTTCCGGCGAGACGCCAATCCAGTACTGGCAAAAGAAGAACTATACAAACTTCACTGGAAATAGTTGCAATCATACGCTATATAATCAATTCATGACCGGCAATAATCCAAAATCCGACTGCCCCCGCGCCTCCCGACACGAGTCGGGGCGGCGGGCCCGCTCCATCGCAGCAGAGATCCTCAACCAATGCGACCCGAAACGAAATTACATCAGTCACGTTCTGGATAAATTCCTGGAGCAAACCGACGAAAAACAACGCACCACCGACCTTGTCTTCGGGACTATAAGAAACACCAAAGCCATCGACACAGTGATAACCGAGTTCTCTGGCCGGTCCATTAAAAGAATATCCGACAAGCTGCTCAACATTCTGCGAATCGGAACATACGAGCTTATCTACTGCCCCGAAACAGGCCCGTATGCTATCGTCAACGAAGCTGTCGAAAACGTCAAAACTACCGCATCGAAAAAACAGGTCGGTTTTACAAATGCCGTCCTGCGTCAAATCACAAGAGGCATAAAAAATCGCCGGGCGCAGCCCCCGACGTTTTGCTTCGCTCGCACCGGCAGTAACGCAAGTGCAGGTGCAGAAGCGGAGCAGCGGAGGACAAATCCAAAATGCACACTGAATCAATCCCCTGAAACAGGCTGCGAATTTAACAAAGACTTTTTACCCGATCCAGAATCTTCACCCGCCGACTGGTTAAGCATAAATTTTTCTCTGCCGGAATGGTTGATAGAAAACTGGCTCATCGAATTCGGCCCCGAATCCACCCAACAGATTTGTCTTGCATCCAACCGCAGACCGAGCGTTTACATCAGGCCCAACATTCTAAAAACAACAACCCAGCAATTAACCGAGAAGTTTCAACAGGCAAATATAAAATTCGAAATAGTAGGGGCGGTTCGCGAAACGCCCTCACAGCAGGCCTCCTGCATATCTCAGACTCAATCGATGATAAGAATTAAAAGCCCGCACGCTATAACACAGCTTCCCGGCTTTGCAGGTGGCGAATTTACCGTTCAGGATATTACGGCCTCGCAGGTTGTAAGAACTCTCAAGCCGCAATCGAATTGGACGATACTCGATTTATGTGCCGCACCGG
>JASFMF010000013.1:0-10699 GCA_050117705.1 Phycisphaerales bacterium | reverse complement strand
CCAGGCTCGCTAACAAGCCGGGAGATAGAAGGACTATCATGACCAGGGAAACGAGGATATGGCTTTCATCGCTTATATTAGCATTATTATGGACGAATTTAGCCACGCCACAGAATTATCATGATGGCACAACGATAGTCATCAGCGAGTTTATGGCGAGCAATGGCAGCCAACCGCCTCTGGAAGAAGGGCAGTTACTTGATGAAGACGGTGATTCCTCCGATTGGATTGAGATTCATAATCCCACAAATAACAACGTAAATTTATCCGGGTGGTACTTAACCGACGATGCAAACAACTTAGGCCAATGGCAATTCCCAAACGGCATTGAACTTGACCCTGGAGAATTCCTTGTGGTTTTTGCTTCAGGCAAGGACCGAACGGGCGCAGAACTGCACACTAATTTCAAACTCGACGCCGCCGGTGAATACCTCGCCCTGATAGAAAATGACGGTGTCGCCATAGCCCACGAATACGCGCCGCAATATCCCGACCAATTGCCCGACATTGCTTATGGCCTGACACCATACACCGCAACACTTGTGCACGCCGGTGCAAGGGCATCCTATCGGATACCAACAATGAACGATGCAGGAGCAAACTGGCCTGACACTGCCTATGAGGATTCGGCATGGGAGAGCGGGCCAACGGGTATCGGCTTCGGCAATGCATCGCCCGGTTTCAATGTGATTTTCTACAAAGCAAACACAACTGTCAGCGATTTGGGTGTTGCAGAATCGTTTATAAACAATCCATCTTTGCGAAGCACCGTGGCCGCCGAGACAGCATCGGTAATTAACTATCTTAACACCGGCTCAAACGGCAATTATGATAACGATAACCCGTTTCCCAGCACTAATATAGGCCAAATAGTTGAAGATTTCGTAATTCTTGTTACCGGAAATGTCCTCATTCCTTTGGCCGGCGACTGGACTTTCGGTATCAGCAGCGATGATGGTTTTGAACTGGAGCTTACCAACGGCACTCATACACTTGCACTTTCCCACCCTGAACCCCGTGTTGCCGCGAATACGCTGGCAACCTTCAATGTTCCGGAACCGGGTTTCTACGAGCTGCGTCTGATATTTTATAATCGCAATAGTAACTCAGAACTCGAACTGTTTGCCGCACATGGCAATCATACTCGCTTCGATGACAGGATATTTAAACTGATTGGCGATACCTCTAACAGTGGACTTTATGCAAGAACATTCGAGAGCAATGCCAGTACTAACGTTCAGCCACAGATGCAAAACATCAATTCCTCATTGTGGACTCGCATCGAATTCGAGTGCGAAGAAGTTGATTTACTCGACTCGTTAACGCTCCAAATGAAGTATGAGGACGGTTTCGTGGCATACCTAAATGGTATAGAAATAGCCAGAGACAATTTCACCGGAACGCCTTCGTGGAACTCAATCGCCGACAACGACCGTTCAAACGTGCTTTCTATGGAGTTCGTAAATTTTGATGTTTCCGGGTATCTCGGCGAAGTGCGAAATGGCACTAATGTGCTGGCGATTCACGGATTAAATAACAGCAACGCCAACGAGCAATTTCTAATACTGCCCGGGCTGGTGGCCGGAAGTAACCAGCTCAGGCCGCAGTATCTTACCACCACCACGCCAGGTCTGCCGAACATTTCCGGCACAATTAATCTCGTGGCTGATACGAAGTTCAGCGTTGACCGCGGTTTTTACGATGAGCCTTTTGAAGTGGAAATCACCTGTGAAACAACTGGGGCAACGATACATTACACCACGGACGGCAGTACTCCGTCCGAGACCCACGGCTTCGAATACGTCGGGCATATAGCCATAAGAAATACCACATGCCTGCGGGCAATGGCTTTTCGGCCGGGCTGGAGATCATCCAACGTGGATACCCAGACCTATATTTTCCTTAATGACGTGATTCGTCAGGACCACCAGGCGGCCATAAATGCCGGTCTTCCCGATAGATGGGGGAACTCGTCTGCGGACTATAGTATGGACCGAGATATTATCGGAACATTCAATTCTCATGGCCAACCCAACGGTGACGATAACTACGGAGGAATCTACGCGGCCACGATTCGTGATGACCTCAAATCACTTCCCACCTTATCTATCGTAATGAATTCCGACGATATGTTCGGAGGTGACGGCATTTACAGCAATCCGGAAAGACGCGGGGTCGAATGGGAGCGTCCGGCATCGGTAGAACTGATTTGTCCAGACAGCAATGACGGCTTCCAGGTCAACTGTGGGGTTCGAATTCAGGGTGGATGGTTTCGGCCTCTCAGTCGGGCGAGAAAGAATTCCTTCCGTCTTTTCTTCAAGAGAACCTACGGCCCGACCAAACTGCGATACCCGATGTTCGGGGATGGCGCAGTTGATGAGTTCGATACCATCATACTTAGAGCCGGCGCCAACGATGGCTATACATGGGGTGACGCCTGGCACACTGAGCAGTACACACGAGATGAGTTCGGCCGGCGCTTACAGATAGATTCAGGAAACGCCGGTTCATACGGAAACTTCGTCCATCTCTACATTAACGGAATATACTGGGGGCTTTACAATCCATGCGAACGTCCCGATCACTCATTCTCGGCCGACTACTACGGCGGCCAGAAAGAAAACTGGGACGCAATGCACTATGGACAGGAAGGTTTTGAGGTCATTAACGGAGACTCTGACGCCTGGAACCAGATGCTGTTTATGTGCCGGCAAGCCGGTAATTCCAATCAGGCGTATCAGGAGCTTCAGGGCAATAATCCTGACGGCACACCGAATCCGGACTATCCGCATCTTCTGGATGTACCGAATTATATTGACTACCTTATAGTCAACCTCTGGGGCGGCAACTGGGATTGGCCCTGGAAAAACTGGTACGCCGCTCGTGACCGGTCGGATAACAGTACGGGCTTTAAGTTCTACTGCTGGGACTATGAAAATACTATGGGAAACAATCTGGACCGCTCACCGCTATACAAGAATGCCCTGAACAACAATTTCTCATCCGCAGGTCAGCCGCACCAATCCCTCAGGGAAAATCCTGAGTACCGGATGCTCTTTGCCGACCGTGTGCATAAATTCTTCTTCAATGAAGGAATCCTCACGCCGGAATCGCTGATTGCCCGTTATACGGAAATGGCGGCCACAATAGAAAGGGCCATCGTTGCAGAATCGGCACGGTGGGGCGACCAGCACCATTCAACCCCGTTGACGCTGGAGGACTGGTACGACAGTGATACGAACTACAACGACGGGCGGGCCGGAAGGGGCTGGATTCTGGACTATTATCTCCCTCAGCGTTCCGACATCGTCTTGCAGCAGTTCCGTGAGGCAGGTCTGTATCCCAATGTTGAAGCACCTGTATTTTATATTAACGGCCTGTATCAGCATGGCGGGCAAACTTCAACGAATGACACATTTTCTATGACTGCGCCGCAGGGAAGGATTTATTATACCCTGGATGGCACCGACCCGCGCAGGCCACAGGGGCCACAAGATGCCGTCAATGGCAATATCCTCGTGGCTGAGAACGCTCCCAAGCGTGTGCTTGTTCCGACCGGCCCAATAAGCGATAACTGGCAGGGCGGCGGATTTTTCGATGACTCAACCTGGCAGCTTGCCACAGGCAGCCCCGGCGGAATTGGCTATGAAAGAAGCGCCGGCTACCAGGACTACTACAGCCTCGATGTCGAAACGCAAATGTACAGCCGTAATACAAGTTGTTATATCCGCATTCCATTTACTCTTAACGCAAACGATTTGGCAGATATTAACTTTATGACACTGAAAATGCGGTACGATGATGGTTTCATCGCCTACCTTAACGGCGTCGAAATAGCCAGACGCAATTTCAACGGAACGCCGAGCTGGAATTCCAGCGCTTCAGCTCAAAACGATGATTCGGCGGCCGTCGAATTTGAGGACATCGATATTTCAGATTTCATAAGCGATTTACAACAAGGTGAAAATCTGCTTGCCATTCATGGATTAAATATCTCGTCAACCAGCTCCGACTTTCTTATCTCCGTTGAGCTTTTAGCAGGTGAAAGTACACCCGTCAACTATAACGAAGTTTTATCGTCCAGTGCGATCGAATATACCAGCGCTCTAACACTTAATATGAGCACGCATATCAAGGCACGCACGCTGCAGGGTAACAGATGGAGCGCACTTAATGAAGCCACTTATAGCGTTGGTCCTGTCGCAGATAACCTTCGAATCACAGAGATTATGTATCACCCCGAGGATACCCACCCGGATGCCGAATTTATCGAGCTTAAAAACATCGGCAGCGAGACTTTGAGTTTGAACCTCATAAGATTCACCAACGGCGTCGATTTTACTTTCCCGAGCGTTGAGCTCGAAGCAAATGAACGCATCCTTGTTGTAAAAGATACAGGTGCATTCACGTCCCGCTACGGCGCAGGTTTCAACATAGCCGGCCAATACACAGGCAGCCTTAACAACGCGGGTGAGAGAATTGAGCTTCAAGATGCTGTCGGCCGAATAATTCACAATTTTCGTTACAATGACGGCTGGTACGATACCACCGACGGATTAGGTTTTTCTCTGAATGCGTCAGACCCGGCAAGTACCGATCCGAACGACTGGAACAGCAGGAATGGCTGGTATCCCAGTACTGATATCGGCGGTTCGCCCGGCTCGTATGATGAGAATGAAATATCCAGACTCGGTGATGTGGTAATTAGCGAGCTGCTGGCTCATTCGCACGCCGAAGCTCCGGACTGGATCGAGCTGTATAATACGATGGATGTTCCCGTTAACATCGGCGGCTGGTTCCTCAGTGACAGCGATAACAACCCAATGAAATTTGAGATCGCTGAAGGAACAATAATCGAGCCGCATAGCTACATTTTATTTTACGAAGACCTGGACTTTAGAAATCTTAACAATCCAGGCTGCATCGAACCCTTCGCCCTTAGTGAAAACGGCGAAAGCCTGTATTTAAAATCCGGCAGGGACGGCCTGCTGACCGGTTACATTGAGCAGGTGGATTTTGGGGCGTCCGAGACGGATATATCTTTCGGTCGGTACCTTAAGAGCAATGGAGCGTATGACTTCGTGTTAATGGACTGGAATACGCCGGGAATGCCGAATGCTTACCCGAAGGTCGGCCCCATTGTAATAAGCGAGATTATGTATCACCCGAACATCGATGAAGATGTCGAATACGTAGAATTGTATAATGTGAGCGGGTATCCGGTAACCCTGTCCGAATACGACAATGCGCAATCTATCTACGTTCCCTGGCGCTTCTCCGACAGAGATGGTATCGTTTATGATTTTCCGCTCGATATTACAATCAACGCCGGCGAGTATTTGCTGTTAGTCAGAAACAGAGATGCATTTGTTTCTCAATATCCGGCCGTTCCCGGCCACGTACAATTACTTGAGTGGGGTTCCGGAAGATTGAATAACGGCGGGGAGGAAGTTAAGCTTCACAAACCGGGCGAAGAATTCGGAGGCATCCGTTATTATATCCAAGTGGACTATATAGATTACAGTGATGGTTCGCATCCTGTCGGTGCCGACCCATGGCCGATTCAGCCGGATGGACGGGGAGCATCTTTGAGCCGGATTACCGCAGAATACTATGGTAACGACCCTAATAATTGGTTTGCAACTTATCCCCCGATGCCGGGCCAATAGAGCTTCAGAAAAATTTACCTGATGCCGTTACAAAAACAGCATGTGCCCGGCAACAGCCCCATCTATGAATGTAAGAGCAGACAAATACCTCCATGGCGTAGCTGCTCTCTTTTAAGGGAGCACACATTGTTTCAATAGGTCATACGCTTACGCCCTGCCAAGCGATTTCATGTACCTTTTCGACTTCCGAAGTCCCATCCTTGAAGCTTTCTTTTTGACTGCATCTTTCGGTCGTCCAAGCTCTGTCGCTATTTGAGCAGTTGGATTGTTAGGAAAAAGCTTTTTCAGCAGAGCCAACTCACTCTTTGACCATAATCCCTTTATGAGTTTCTTTCTTTTCTTTTTCTTTTTCTTTTTGGCCATAACATAACACCTTTCGCGTCATCAGGATTTGTGGTTTATAATCCGCTTCCAAGGGTATTTTAATAGTCGAAATATCAATAATCAACAATTTTTTTTGGAATAACTTTAAATACTTAAAAAACTCTTGGGGCACTACTTTTGGTTGTTTGCACGGAGGATTCATTACATAAAACTATACTTGAGGAACAAATCACAGGATTGAGATTTTGAGTATTACAGGTGAAAAAATATGTGTCAGTCAACAAGCATTTTTCCGAATGTATTAAGCGGCAGGCAAATAAAAGCTTCTTTTGAACTAAAAATTGACGTTAATCCAAGGCCAATTTATAGCCTGATTCTACCATTTTACTTTTTATGACCAGCAATCCTATGGCCAATTGCGGGTCGGCATCTATCGTCTCCCGGCTCGAAAACCTTTGAACGTCGGAATAATTATCATCGTTTTCTTTCACCATTAATCCATTTGTTTTATGCACGTCGGCCATCTTCCGCCGCTCATCATTTCGCAAACTCACCTGCACATCCGGTGTTAAACCCCAATCGTCCAAACCCAGCTTCGTTGCCATTTCCCGGCTTTTTATATTTTGTCCCGAAGGTAAATAATAATACGCCCCTGTATATTTCAGTTTTGCGCCACCGCCGATATGGCTCGCTATTGACTGGACGCTGCCCTTGCCATAGCTCCTTTCTCCGACAATGGTTGCCCTGCTGTACTTCGGCTCCTGTAATACTCCTGCTAAAATTTCCGATGAGCTCGCCGTAAGGCTGTCTATAAGGACAACTGTTGGGAAACCAGGATGCGTGAGCTCCTTGTGCGCCGATATATAAGTCGGCATTCCGCATCGCGGCTGTACCCTGACTATCAATCCTTCTTCTATGAATCTGTCCGCTATCTCAACTGCGCTAGTTAAAAGACCGCCCGTATTAGAACGCAAATCCAGAACCAATCCGGCCAATCCCTGTTCTTCGAGCCGGACAAGCGCCTGTTCAAATTCGCCGCTCGTCTGCGAATTAAAACTGTTAATGCGAATGTAGCCAATCCTGTTACGGTCATCAATCATAAACCGCCACTGGCCTGCTTCAGTCCTCTGCCAGCCGCGAATCGAAGGGACTACTATATTAGCCCTGTGCACGATTATATCCCGGTCTTCATGTTCGCCCTGGCGTTTGATTGTCAGAGTTACGCTGGTGCCTTCCGGGCCGGCAATATTCTGAGCCACACAGTCGGCAGACATTTCAATCGTCGAAATCCCGTTTATTGCCGTTATCATATCCCCGGCTTCGACACCACCATGGAACGCAGGAGTATCAGGCAAAACACTTATAATTCTTGCAAGCTCCTCCTTTTTTGAGAATCTTATTCCAATGCCGGTGAATCTGTTGGTTATTCTCTTTTCAAATTCCCTCGCCTGACTTGGCCAGTAAATAACCGTATGAGGGTCAAGTGAAAACAAAGCCCCCCTTGCAAACTGTGTAATCAGCAATTCCGGCGGCAACTCTAAACTCAAAAAGGGAGATTCGCTCAATGCAATAACTCTTTCAAAGAAATCAACGAATTCTCTTTTGTCCATTGTCTGCTCAGACCGGCACACTTCATCCAAAATCGCCGTCAGTTCCATCAGGAAAATCTCACATTGAGCGTCCGATATCTTATACTCTGTCTCGATATGTGGATTATTCATTACTTCTGCCAAGCATCGGCATCGGTTAATCGCCCCTATCGTCATTTCGCGGTAATCGACAATATCAACATAGCTGGAATCCAGAATGTCCACTGCGTTGACGAACATTTCTTTTTTTATGCCGGCATATCGCTGCGGGCAATTTTCACATTGGCTGCTTTGCAAATATGTAACGATGTTCGCCTTACTCAGAAGCTCTTTAGCATGGTCTGAGTATGCCTTGTCGTCTTCGTACAGCCGCTCCAGCCTGCTATAACAGGTTTTATACGAATCAAGCCACCTGCCTTCAATTTCGAGCTCGGCAGCGATTTGTTCAGCACGCCGGACAGCCTCCTTCACAAACACTTCATCCAGTAAAGCCAGTCTTTGTTCTTTGTCCGAATACTCCAGAACCTTCGATATCGCCGTCAAAACTTCGCCGATATCATTACTATTTTTCTGCAGATCATTCAGTCGAAGTTTCTCAAGTTCGTTCACCTGCTCCCGGCAAGCATCATCCCGGGATGCATCACGAAGGGCCTCTATAACCGTATATTCATCAATAATCGTTTTAAGCTGTTTCAGGGCAATGTTGTTAACAACCGCCGATTCGTATGCAATCTCACGGGCGCCCGTGAAATCGCCGCTCTGAATCTTTGCACAAACCGAATCTACCACTGATGCAGGTGAGGGCGCTTCGACGGCAATCCTGGCTAATGACCGTTGAGGCGGTGTGCTTTCAGCGATCACACAGATTCGCTCCCATAAGAACAGCGAAAGAAAAATAAACATTGGCCGAAAAACAAATGGCATGTGATTTTTGTATTGGTTAGAACTCAACATAAAAAACCCCATATCGATTAAACGATTAAATTCATAACGTGGTTATCGGTATATATCAGCCCCCGAAAAAGTGCTTTTTAACTCGAAACGAGGACAAGTGTGCTAATGCTTAAAATCACAGGAATTATCGAATT
The DNA here is from genome assembly GCA_050117705.1 of Phycisphaerales bacterium. GTDB lineage: Bacteria > Planctomycetota > Phycisphaerae > Sedimentisphaerales > Anaerobacaceae > NIOZ-UU13. Next base: position 2,029 of record JASFMF010000013.1, on the reverse strand, counting down.
ATCGCCCCTTTATTTTTCTGAAAACTGCAAAAAGAGTCCGAGAAAGTTCAAATCATAAATAGAAAACTGCTTTTGAACAGCTTCAAGCATTTTCTTGTAAAGATAGTCGCATAATTTGTCGTTTGCGTAATTGGTTATTATGCTTTAGATAGCAAATGACCATTACGGCCATTAAAAGCGGTAGAAATGGGGGCTTAGTATTATGGTTTACGAGAGCCATGCGGAGCTTTACGGTGAGAGGGTGGTGTTTAAGGTGAGAAGATTTAAAGTTAAAGTTCATTTCCTGGCTTTTGCGCTAAGTTTCGCCCTATTTGCAGCAAACACGGCCGGGGCGGCAACACAGCAGAAGATAAAAAGTCCTTCATGCAAAACGCTCAGGCAAATGGCAAGAGTGTATATGGCCTTTGGGCAATATACAAAGGCACAGCCGCTGGCAGAGCAGGCATTAAATCTGGCAAAAACGAGTGATGTGCCCGATTCCGAGCTTGCTATGTGCCTGCTTGACCTGGCTACGCTATACTACAGCCAAAACGAGCTCAGTGAAGCCGAAGAGATGTGTACGTTCGGTTTAAAAGTACAGAAAAGAAGCCTTTATAAGAACCACCCTTATATCGCCTATACGCTTAGAACCTTAGGCTCGATCTATAAAGAGCAGGGTAAATACGATCAGGCCGAGGTGACCTTAGACGAAGCAATGGCTATTATGTACGACAGCCACACCGAGAATGACAAGGCACTTATCCCGTTCTGGGTGGATATTGCTTCACTGCACGTTGCAAAGCGTGATTTCACAGAGGCCGAAAGCTATTATAAAAAGGCGATAAACTTCATTAATACCAGTTACGGTCCCAACCATCTTTACACAGCAAACGTTCTTGGTGAAATGGCAAAACTTTACACACTGCAGGAAAGATACGACGAAGCAGAGAAACTAATAGACCAGGCGCTGGCTACACAGGAGAGGATATATGGGCCTGATAACCACCTTATAGCACCGAGCTGGCTGACTAAAGCAAGAATCTGTCATGCAAAGGGAAACTATACCCGTTCGGAAGAGCTGATTGAAAAAGCGCTGACCGCGGCCAGAAAATCCGGCAACACGGCCGTATATACCAAGCTTGAACGAAATGCAGAAGAAATTCGCACAGGCGAACAGAACACAGTTCCGGTTGCTAAAGCCGTTGACTTAAACGACAAAGTTATAACGTCAAAATAAACTATCAAATAAAAAACCCGCCCCTTTTCAGAGGCGGGTTTTTTTATTGTACAACAATCAATCTGTTACTTCGATTAATTGCCGAAAGTCTCGCCAGTTTCCATGCGTGCTGCAATGAAATCGGCAATGTTGCTGTTCTCACTGTCAGTGATACCTGTGCCGTACTTGCCTATTGCAAAGGCAACAGAATCACCTACCGGTGAACCCATTTCATTGTTCAAAACAGCTATGTACTGAACGAAAGCATCAATATATTCTATGGCTGTGGCATACTGTGTACCATCGCCGGCTCGTCCGTCGAATGCCGTAGCAATCGAAGCAGCCATTTCCGGAGTGAACGGTGCATCTGCCGGTGCCAGCTCGTTGAAGACCTGAGCCAGTGCAGCCAACCGTGCTCCATTCTCGTCCCTTAATATCGCCGCAGCGTTGATAAGTCTTGCACAACTCTCACACGGCTGAATATCCGTATTAAGGATGGAAGAATTCGCCAGCGATATTTCAATGGTATCTCCCGGAACTCCAAGCTCTGCAGCTACCGCGGCGACCAATACAGGACAACCTTCCAGTCCTAACGTCACCCTTTCGGTTGCCAGAGGTGCTAACTCAGGTACAGGAGCATCTTCCGGCGGATTCTCAAGGACCCAGGCCCTGCCATCGGTTATGCCAAGGTTTTCAAGGCCCGCACCACGCAGCACATACTCGTAACCGACCGGGAAAGGCCCGCCGCCACCGACATAAGGTAAACGACCAACAGCCTGGAACAGCCACTCAGTTATGCGAGATACAACTTCCAGTCTCTTGCCGACATCGCTT
>JASFMF010000012.1:0-11013 GCA_050117705.1 Phycisphaerales bacterium | reverse complement strand
CCTTTTATTTATTGGGTCTTGATTGTTGCATTTATTGGTTGTGCAATAGTATGATATAGAAGCGAGTTGTTCTGTTTGGGATTAGTGTATTCGAGATAGGAGAATAGTAATGACTGCCAAAAACTCTATAGGCCAGGAGACAAAAGATGGAATTGTGGAGTACTATAAAGAATTTGTAAGAAGAATGAATTTCTATGGGATGTACTACATTACTATTTCGAATAATGCTGTTAAACAGTATCAAGCTCTTGAAAAAGAAGCTGAAGACTTATCTGAAACCGCCAAAAAGACCAAAATGAATTGGGGGAAGTACTTGGCAGAGAGCAATAGAATAGGAATCGAAAAGAAAAATAATGAACTGATATCTATAACGTTTGCTGCTATGTTTCTTGAATGTGTGATCTGGGATTATTCGGCAGTTAATACTTCACAAGGTTTAACTAAAGACTATTTAGAGAATCTTAGCTTAGTCGGGAAATGGAAAGTCATACCTAAACTTGTTAATAATGATAAAAATCTAAATCTTGACTCCAGGGCTATTGCTCTTTTGGATAAACTTGCTAAGGCAAGAAATAATATAGTACATAACAAATCTCAAGCGATACCAGATATCTATGAACAAATAAAAAAAATGGAAGAAAGAGCCCAAAAAATTACAATGCCTGAGACTGTAGAGTGTGTAAAAAGATGTATAGAAGGACTACAAGAAGTGGATACTACGGATTATTGGTTATTTGAAGAAGAAACTATGGAAAGTCTTAAAATATAGTGTATAAGAGCTTTAACTTCACTACATAGTATACTAACGGTTTATCATTTTTACTAATCTATATAAAAACGATATAAATCCTTAGTATACATGGGAATACGAATTTTACTGATTACACATCTAAAAAAATTAAACGATTTTATCACTGTACTTTTTTACCCAGTACCAAACAGTAGGTTTTGGTATGCCTGTTAAAGTAGCAATTTTTCCGAAACTCATACCTTTATTGTGAAATCTAAGTACACGATACAGTTTCTTAATCCTTCTCTGTTTCTTATATCCCGGTTTGTTCTTTTTAGGCCGTCCACCTTTATTCCCTTTAACTTTCTGTCCCCATTTCGATTGATAGCCTCTTGCCTTTTTAGGCGACATGTCAGGGTGAAGTAAGGTTGCAAGCGGTACATCACAGGTTAGTTTTTTTAGTTCTTCAAACTCAGCTACTGTTGGCAATATATCTGGATTTTTAGTAGTAAAGTATTCATTTCGTAAAAAGCGGTCGCTTGATGTAGCTACAATCACTATGTTCTTTTTTCCTCTATGCTTTTTTGTCTCTTTTACAGCTTTTACTAAAGCCCCTCTATCTTCATCCAAAATCCAGCCTGAACTGACTTCACGATAGCACTCAACAATTGGTATATTATGTTTTTTAAGAATTTTACGTAAGACTTTTTCCTGCGTATCAAGGTTACCACTACGTTCCTGTATACAAGCTGATACTCGGCAGCATATAATAGCTTCAATATCTGGGTGTTTTTTGTAATATGTCTTGAGGTGATGTAAATAATTGCTTGCTTTTGCTGGTTTAGATTTTTTACCATACTTCAATTCAATCCGTCTTCTTGCTGAGGATTTCTTTCGTTCATTCCGTTTACTCATCTTCAATATCTCCTATCAACACCATAATCGCCGCTTTTATATTTGGAGGTAATGAAGGCCAACGATTGTTGATTTTTACTAAATTTTGCTGGATTGTATTGTCGTTTTCAGTTAAATTTACAGTTAAATGATTTTTAGGTGTGTTGTAACTTGTGGATTTTACTACGGTTAAATTTTCCGGCTTACTTACTTTTAAGCCGTAGGTCTTGGGTTCGAGTCCCAACACTCTCATTTATCCTGCTTATTAGGTCCACAAGAACAAATGGAGTAAACACGTTACCCTGTAAAACAGAATTTACAGCGAACCAAAAACTCTGAGTGAAAAACACATAGATATGGACGCGGTTTTTCTTAATAGTGTAAATAAATCCTTCGGCGACGTTCAGGCCGTGAACAATCTCAACGTCACAGTTCCCAAAGGTAGTATCTACGGATTTCTGGGACCCAATGGAGCCGGTAAAACAACAACACTTCGAATGATTATGAACATCATCCGGCCTGACAACGGCAGAATCGAGATATTTGGAAATTCCTTGGCTGAACAGGCAAAATCCCGCATCGGATACATGCCTGAAGAACGTGGCCTATACAGAAAAATGACCGCCTCCAAAGTACTCGCTTTCTTCGGTTCAATCAAAGGGCTGAACAGCAACGAACTTTCCCGCCGGGTGCCTCAATGGCTTCGTCGCATTGATTTAGCCGACCGCGCAGACAAAAAGGTAGAAGAACTCTCAAGAGGTATGCACCAAAAGCTGCAATTCGCCGTTACAGCAATAAACGAGCCCGAACTGCTTATACTCGACGAGCCGTTTGCAGGATTGGACCCAATCAATACGGATTTACTAAAAGCTATAATGCTTGAGATGCGAAATGAAGGAAAAACCGTCATTTTCTCCACGCACGTGATGCACCAGGCCGAAAAGCTCTGTGATTCAATCCTTCTAATAAACAAAGGTCAGGCTATTTTAGATGACAGACTGGCTAATATCCAATTGCAGCGGAAGTCTCATATTGTGAGCGTCGAAATTGAGGGTAATACAGGATTTATCAAAAACCTCCCAATGGTCAAAGCAGTGGAGTCCGATGGTAATCAACTTGATATTTCATTAGTGGAAGATGGAGACAGCCAGGAACTATTGCGGCTATTAACTGAACAAGTGCGTGTGCAAAGATTCGAAGTAAAGGTTCCTTCGTTGCATGAAATCTTTGTCGAACTGGTTGGAAAAGGCAATGAATAAGATTTTTAAGGTTGCTCAGCGCGAATATGTCGAGAGCGTTAAAACCAAGGGATTCATCATTGGTATCCTGATGGTTCCGTTCATCATCGGCGGGATCATTTTCTTTACAAGCCGAATGGCACGTAATAAAACCGGACCACGGCCACCGGTTATAGTTGCTGTGGCCGATTTGTCAAACCAACTAACCAATGAAATTAAAAGCTCCTTTGACAAACACAATGAGAAAAATCCGCAAAGACAAATAAATGTAATTATACTCGAAACTAAGGAAGGTGCGGAATCAGCAGACAAACAGGGAAGAAATAAATTACGTCAGGGCCAGGCAGGTGTTTATGTTTCTCTGGACAGCAATATTTTAGAAGTTGAAGGTTCCGGCAAAATACATCTTTACACCTACAAACTAAAAGCAAGTGATATCGATATGCCCTCGACCATTGAGAGTCGTCTTCGCGAGGCAGTTATCAACCACCGATACCAAACTCAGAACATCTCCAAAGAGCTTCTGGACAAACTTTCCGAAATCCGAAAGGTCCCGGTTGAAAGACTGGAAATGGGCTCTTCCGAAAACAAAGACCGTGTAGAGAGAGGTATCGACAAAGCTATGAAAATGATGTTACCTTTTTGTTTTATGTACCTGATATTTATGGGAATTGTCGGCTCAGGCCATCAAATGTTGAACAGTGTAATCGAAGAAAAGAACTCACGTATTATCGAAGTGCTGCTGTCGGCGGTAAGCCCTTTTGAATTGATGGCAGGTAAGATTTTAGGATTATGTGCAATAAGTTTTACAGTCGTGTGTCTCTGGGCTGTAGCGGCATATATAACCGTACTCTGGCAGGGTTTGAGGATTGAAATTACTGCTGAACTGGCAATTTATTTTGTGACATATTATATACTCGGTTTTTTCCTTATTAGCTCAATCCTGGCTGCGATTGGCTCGATTTGCAACACTATCAAGGAAACTCAGAGTCTGATGACGCCGATTATGATGGTCCTTATACTCCCATTGCTGGGCTGGTTTAAAATCGTCCAGGACCCCAATGGATTATTATCGCGTGTCCTTTCGTTCCTGCCGCCTTTGACACCAATGGTAATGATACTGCGGATTTGCTCTGATTCTGACATTTGGATTTTCGAGATTTTCGCCTCTATAATCCTCTTAGCTGTAAGCGTTCTTGCCGCAATTTGGGTTGCCGCTAAGATATTCCGAACCGGCATTCTTATGTACGGTAAACGTCCGGGCGTACGTGAAATCTATCGATGGTTGATACAAAGTTAGGCTTGTTTTTAAAGGAGCTTCGGGAATTTGAGCGGCCTGTTTTACAATTTAGGAAAAAAGGTCGGGCCGAAGATTCGCAAAGCCAGGTGGCTATGGCAATCAATAGCCGGCACCGAAACCGATGCCATCAAAGTCGAACACGAAGTCGGGATGGACCTGGCACACCAAATCAGGAATCAATTAGGTCCTGACCCAAGCCCACAAGCCAAACAAATACTGAACGAAATAGGTAATAATCTGGCCGGCTGTGTAGCCAACAAGTCACGGAAGTTTTATTTTGAAACCGTTAATGGCTCAGAACCTAATGCGTTCGCTTTACCCGGTGGATTCATTTTCGTGACACGGCCGTTATTAGACCTTTGCCAATGGAATAAAGATGAAATTGCATTCATACTCGGACACGAAATTAGTCATATCATCCGTGGACATGCTATGGACCGTATTATCAGCAATTCGGCCATTTCCACCGTGTCCCGTGCCGCACCTGTTCGGGGCCTCCTTGCCAATTGGCTACGTACAGTAGGTGTAAAATTCCTTGAAAGCGCCTATTCCCAAGACCTCGAATCCGAAGCCGACAAACTCGGAGTAAGACTCGTCAGAGCCGCCGGTTATAATCCCGGGGCCTGCGAGCAATTACTTTCGCGCTTAGCCAAACTAAAACCATCCGACGGCAAAACCGACCTTGGCATCTATTTTTCCTCACATCCGGCCTTCAAAAAACGCATCCAAAATATCAATAATCTGCTAAAGAAGGAAACAGGCTAAAGAAAAATTTATACTTCATAATCACAGATATGAATTTGAGAAAAACGATTGTCTCTGATAAAATACTAACCGGCAAAACATAATTACATGTCACTATTTATTAACAAGTGAAAAAAAGGTTTGGGCTCAGCCAAACAAATTAAATGAAGGACTAAAAAACATGCTAAAAGTAGGTATTGTGGGATTTGGATTTATGGGGCAAACGCACTATAAGTGCTGGAAGGCTTTAGATGGTGTCGAGGTTGCGGCAATTTGCGATATGAACCCGAATATAGTAGAGGATACGAAAAGAGCTGTGGGCAATATCGGGGACACCGAAGGGGCGGTTGATTTCAACAGTCTGCAATTATACTCGGATTTTGAGGAAATGCTTAAAAGTGCCGAACTCGACGCCGTCTCTATCACACTGCCGACATTTCTCCACGCAGATTTTTCAATAAAAGCTTTAGCAGCGGGAGCCAACGTGATGTGCGAGAAACCAATGGCGCTAAACGTTAAAGACTGCGAGCGAATGATTGCAGAAGCCAAACGAAGCGGGAAGATTCTGCAAATTGGACACTGTGTACGTTTTTGGCCGGAATACGCCAAAGCAAAGCAGATAGTTGACAGCGGCGAATACGGCAGGGTTATCGCTGCAATCTTTCAACGTTTGGGAGCTGCTCCGACCTGGAGCATAGACAATTGGTTCATGGATGAAAAACGCAGCGGAGGAATGGCTCTTGACTTGCACATACACGACACGGATTTCGTACAGTATCTGTTTGGTATTCCGAACGCGGTTTACAGCTCTGGAGCAAAAGGACCCGGCGATGGACTTCTTCATATAGTCACTCAGTACCTCTATGACGATGACATGACAATAACAGCGGAAGGTAGCTGGGCGATGACGCCGACATTCGGATTCGAGATGAGCTTCAACATCATGATGGAAAAAGCAACGATTGCATATGATTTAACGCGTGAGCCGGCATTAAAAGTCTGTCCCGCTGAAGGAGGGGTCTTCACTCCGGAAGTGCTGAAAGGAGACGGCTGGTTCCTGGAAATAGAACATTTTGCTAAAGCGATAAAGGGCGAAAAAGTCGAGCCTGTAACGACTCTTGAGCAGTCACGAGACTCGGTCAGAATCGTCGAAGCGGAAAAGGAATCAGCAAGGAAAAAAGAGAAGGTCTTGATTAGATAAACAACGAGAAGTTTGAACTGGAGAATATTATGATGAAATGTCAGAATTGGCCGATAGGAATTTGCAGTTGGTCTCTACAAACAGATATCGCCGATGTCGCCGAAGCGATGGATAAAATCGGGACCGAACACGTTCACCTTGCAGTTAGAGCCGCTGTCGAAGAAAGCGGAAACGATTACCTTGCGGCTGTACAAAAACAAAACTGGACAATAAGCAGCACGATGATAGATTTTCCCCAGGAGGACTATTCGTCGCTGGAGAGCATAAAGGTAACCGGTGGAATCGTGCCGGATGAGCACTGGGAGCAGAATCAAAAATTGTTTGTCGGCGCCGCTGATGTGACAGCAAAACTCGGTGTCAAATATCTCTCGATGCATGCCGGCTTTATTGACGAAACAAACGAAGAATATACTAAAAAATTTAACGACCGCATTATATCTTTGGCCTATGCCGCCGGCGAGAAAGATATTATGCTTTTACTGGAAACAGGACAGGAAACAGCCGAGGAATTACGGGAATTCCTGGAGAAACTAAATCACCCAGCGCTCGGAGTAAATTTCGACCCGGCCAATATGATTCTTTACGACAAAGGCGACCCAATCGAAGCGGTCAGGACACTGGCTCCGTGGATTAAGCATATCCATATCAAAGACGCAAACAGAACTACACAGCCGGGTACATGGGGGGCGGAGGTTCCCTGGGGTGATGGTGAGGTAGGCACGGAGGCATTCTTAAATGCGCTCAAAGAAATCGGCTATGAAGGCGCTCTGGCAATCGAACGAGAAGCAGGCAACGACCGATTCGGCGATATCAAGCTTGCCGCGGAACGCCTAAGTAGCTTTGGGCAATGAAAACCATCGGACTTTAAAACTCCGACAGTAAAAAATATATACACAAGGTAAGGAGAATAAAATGGAATGGAAACTGTACTTTGCCCTGAGCTTCGTAATGTTTATGGAATATGCGGTCTGGGGCGCCTGGATGCCTGTATTGGCCGCAAGGCTTCTGGGACCTCTTAAAATGAGCGGAAAACAAACCGGGTGGATTTATGCCACCTTCCCACTGGCCTGTATTTTCATGCCGTTAGTGTCCGGACAGCTTGCCGATAAATACGTAAACACCGAGATCATACTTGGCATTGCTCACTTGTTAGGCGCGGTTCTAATGTTTATTGCCGTTCGCAAAACAACCTTCAAAGGCCTCTTTGTAGTCATGTTTCTTTACTCTCTCTGCTATGCCGCCACATTGCCGCTGGTCAACGCTGTTCTGTTCGCAAATGTCTCAGACGTCGCCGAGCAGGGTAAAGTATTCATTTGGGCCCCGATTGCCTGGGCCTTTATCGGCTGGTTCCTTACCGGCTGGCGCTGGATATTCAAAACCGGTGAGAAGGGAAAAGATTGCCTCTACCTTGCTGCTATCCTTTCAATCATTATGGGAATAGGCTGCCTTGTCCTCTTGCCGGCCATGAAACCATCCGGAACAGGCCAGATGCCGATTCTTGAAGCAATGAGCCTGCTGAAAGATACCAACTTCCTAATCTTTATCGTAATCTCGATGATATTCTTCGCCTTGATGCAGCTATACTTCCTGGGAACCGCACCATTCATGCAGGACATGGGCATCCCGGCTAAGAACGTCCCGGCCTCAATGGGTATCGCCCAAGCAGTCCAGGCCGTAGCAACTCTATTCTTAATGGCATTGTGTATCGACAAACTTGGGACAAAATGGACACTCATTGTTGGAGCAACGGGCTGGTTCATACTGTACTTAGCCTATATAAAGCAAAAACCGAAATGGATTATTATTGCCTGTCAGCCGTTCCACGGTCTGGCTTATGTGCTCTTTGTCATCGTCGGCCAGATATTTGCTAACAGCCAGGCAACACCTGCTATACAAAGCTCTGTGCAGGCGATGCTGTTTGCCGCCACTACCGGTATCGGACTATTCTTTGGAACACAGTTTGCCGGTTTCATAATGGATAAATTCAAAGAAGAGGAAAAGTTCCAGTGGCGCAAGATTTTCACAGTGCCCGCCGGGATTGCTCTTGTGAGCATTTTGATTCTTATATTCCTGTTTAAGGTATAAAAACCTTTTTATGCCTGATATCAGATGCTCGCTCCCCGATACTCAACAAGTATTGAGGAGCGAGCTTATTATTAAGGTATATCCAGCGGGTCAATACCTTTAATGCGATCGGTATAAATCTGGTGTGGATATTTTTTCAGCAGCTCTTTCCCGTATTGCTCTAATATTGCTTCCCGCCGTTCAGTTACCATTTTATCTCTGATGCGCCGGTCCAGGTCGCTCGAATACTCTTTTAACTCTCCAGATTGCTTTTCCATGATTTTAACGACCCGCCATTTAACCTCATTGCGGTAAAAACATTTTACAGGCCCAATTATTTCATTCGGGTCAGCTTTCCAGAGGTCTTCCCAGAATATTCCTTCGTTGCTTAAATAAGTGTTTGAAGCTTTACCTTTTTTATTCAGAGCGTATTTTCCTCTAACCGACTCGAAATCCTCTCCGCCGTCCAACGCCGCCCTTGCTTTGCGAGCCGTTTCGAGGTTTGCACAACGGATTTGGTCAACTTTAATAAATCTTCCGGTTCTGAATATCTCTTTATTTTCGTTAAAGTGTTCTACTATCTCCTCTGAGGTAGGCTCTTTCATCTCTTTATACTTATCAGATCTTATCCTCGACAGGAGCATCCTGTCCTCGTATTCTCTTACCTGTTTTAACAGGCTCTTATTTTTATCGAGCCCGAGCAATCCGGCCTCGGTTACAAGAAGCGGCAATCTCAAAGCCCTGTTTAATAATTGTTCTACACCCGCAACAGTATCGAGGTTTTTGGGACGACTCGGTGGTGCTATCTCGCCCAAAGCGTTGAACCAGTCCAGTAATGTTACCTGGCCGTTATCATACTTTGCCAGTACAATTTTTTTCTCTTCTTCGGTCAACTCTTCCTTTATCTGATAGTTGCGAATAAAAGGCACTTTGCGAGGTTTCTGAGGTTTATTTAGCAATCTCTGGTGGATTTGAACGGCCTTGTTGAAATTCTCACTCACCTTTGTTGCGTGCAATTTCTGGGATATTTGAGCAAAATACTGGTTTATTATTTCATTAGCTTTCACTCTTTTAACCATAGCCTCCGCTCTGTCCCGTGTAAGTTTCGGATTAGCCTTTATCCTCTCTTCAATTTCAGCGTCTGTTATTGCTATCTTATCAACTTTACCCTGCAGTTGTCTTTGCAACAGCAAATTGGCAATCCGCCTTTCTCTAAATCGTTTAACCCCCTTGATAAGCGTTTCATCTTTTTCGAGGTAATTTTGCTTACGTGCCTCAAGAATCATTGCTTTTTCCGTTGCCATTTTCATAAGCACTGCTTCATTACTCGGCCGCTCCGTTTCCCTGCCGAAACTCTCATAACCACGGGGAGAAATCTCCGTTAAAAGTCTTTTCTCGTATTCCTGCTTTGAAATAGCGTATCCACCAACGGTCGCAACAACATTCGGATTAACAGGCACATTAACCTTCGGTCGTGTCGCGCGATTTCTATCACGGGCAGCCGTCGAACCGTCAGTAACAGTTGATTTCGCCTTCGGCCGGACAGGTCGTCTGGATTCACTGACTTTATCAGCATCTTTGGCCTGTCTAACCGATGCTGAGTCCGGCTGCTTCGAATTTGAAACAGATGTAGCCATCGTTGACTCAAGAGCAGGCTCAACTTTCAGCGGCGTGGGACGGCCCGTTTTAATAGTCTTGGATTTCGCTGCTTCTTCATTACAGGAGCAAAAAACTACCGAAAACACACAAAATAGAACGGCCATTTGTTTCATTAGCGAATTCTTCATTAGTATTCTCCACTTTATTTAAACATTGTCGATTTCTGCTAATTATATTTTCTCCGACATTTTTGCCTTATGCATACCCAGGGCGGAGCTATATATAATACCATATTTTTAAAAGCCTTATTATAACTTTTTTCGTCACTAAGCCAAGCAAAATTATAACACACAATCACCTGTTTTTGAATGATTCCTGCGGTATCGTTGTTAGCCCCCTGTACCATAGTTTACCCTCGGTGGTGCTCACCTGCTTTTCTGCCGGGGGCAGGGGGTATAAAACGTAGGGGCAACCCCATGTGGTTGCCCTGATATGTCTTTACCCCGTGAGTTTATCCTTTGGAATAGCGAAGCTTACCCTATTAGCTGCAATTCATTTTACAGATCGACCTAATATAGCCTCTAATCGCTTGGTCAATAGTTCCCGCAATTCGGTAATGTTTCTATATTCAGGTACATTATGAACAGAAAGATCAAAATGTAATCTTGTTCCTTTCTTTCTGTAAAGTATCGGACGCTTGTTATTTGCATGGGCGTATCCAATTTCGTAATATACATTTGGTCTCTCATGAGATAGATCTGCTATCAGAAATTCACATGTTTTAATTTCTGATAGAATAAGATCGGTAATACGATCTTGATGCTCGATTTCATCAGCCCTATAAGCATTTATACCAAACGAAGCGCATACATCCTTGATAGTGCGGTATACGTCTTCCAATTCCGGATTATCTGGATCCATTGCCATCAAAATGAAAGCTGTATTTCGTTTTAGCTCGTGTTTCTCTATTTCCGCAGACTGAGGATAATGAACTCCCTTGAGTTTTCCAATGTTGACAGAGTCGAAATCCATTTTAGATATAGTATATGAAGTGGAGTTGTATAAACTATTCGGACGATTATAATATTCTTCCATCAGATCTTCAATGCTTTCGAAATCTAAGTATGCATCATAAGAATTATCCTTTGACAATCTAATTTCAGAATACCCTTTTTTATTAGAGGAACCGGATGCTGAACTATAGAAACTCCCTAACGAACCCAGATTATAGAAAGATATTTCG